>JBDGTC010000001.1:0-32941 GCA_042217215.1 Halobacteriaceae archaeon | reverse complement strand
GAGCACCCCGGCGCCCTCGCTCGCCACGAAGCCGTTCCGGTCCGCGTCGAACGGTCGGCTCGCGTCCGCGGGGTCGGCCACCGTCGACAGCGCGCGCATCGCGTCGAACTGGCCGAGGCCGACCGGCGACACCGGCGCCTCGCTCCCCCCGGCGAGCATCACGTCGGCGCGCCCCGCGGCGACGTCGCGGACCGCGTCCGCGACGGCGTGGGCGCCGGCGGCACACGCCGTCGCGGGGCTGCGGGTCGGCCCGCGCACCCCCAGCAGGACGCCGAGGTGCCCGGCGGCCATGTTCGTCAGCGTCGCGACGGCGTGGCTCGGCGACGGCCGCTCGCCCCCCAGTGCGGCGGTCTCGGACTGCCCGCCGAGCCCGCTCGCGAGGCAGACCCCGACGCGGTCCGGGTTCCAGGGCAGTTCCGCGCCGGCGTCGTCGGCCAGCGCGTCCCCGACGCCCGCGTCGGTCAGCGCCTCGGCGGTGGCGGGGACGGCGAGCTGGGCGAAGCGGGCCATCCGCCGCTCGTCGACGGCCGGGTGCGCGGCCGGGTCTCGGGACACCTCGCCGGCGAGGCCCGCCCGGAGGTCGGCCGCGGCCGGGTCGAACCGCGTCACGGGGCCGAGTCCGCAGTCTCCGGCACAGAGCCGCTCCCACGTCTCGGCCGCAGTTCCCCCGAGCGGCGTCAGGGCCCCGACGCCGGTCACCACGACGTCCCGGGCCATCAGCCGTGCTCCGCGACCCAGTCCTGGAGGTCGCCGACGGTCTCGACCTCGGCGAGCGCCTCGTCGGGCACGTGCACGCCGAGACGCGCCTCGATGGCCTCGGCGATCTCGACCCGGTCGAGGGAGTCGGCGCCCAGCGGTGCCGCGTCGAGGCGGGCGTCCGCGTCGAACGCCGAGCGCTCCACCCGGAGGCGGTCGGCGCCGACCTCGGCGACCGCCTCGGCGTCCGCAGTCATACCCACCGGTCGCCGTCCCGCGGAGATAACTCCACCGCGCGAGCGGTCGGGCCGACGGTGCGTCGCGCGCGACCGCACCGTCCTCAGGGCCGCAGCACCAGCTTCCCGGTGCTCTCGCGCCCCTCGAGGCGCCGGTGACCAACCGCGGCGTCGGCGAGGTCGTACTCCGCGTCGACCGCGACGCGGTAGCGTCCCTCGGTCAGCCCCGACACGACCGGCTCGACCGCCGTTCGCACGCGCTCCGGCCGGTGGTCGAGGGCGTGCATGAGGTGGTACCCCCGAACGGACGTGTTCTCGAAGAGGAGCCGCGGGGTGGCGACGCGCGGGACGTCGCCGCTCGCGAGGCCGTAGACGACGACGCGGCCGAAGGGGGCCAGGCTCTCCACCCCGCTGCGGAAGGCGTCGCCGCCGACGCCGTCGAGGACGAGGTCCACGCCGCGCCCGTCGGTGACCTCGCGCACGCGCTCGCCCAGGTCCGCCCCGGTGTAGTCGATGGCGTGCGTCGCCCCGAGGTCCGAGGCGAGTGACCGCTTCTCGGCCGTGCTCGCCGCGCCGAGGACCGTCGCGCCCGCGTCGCTGGCGAGCTGGACCGCCGCGCTCCCGACGCCGCCCGCGGCCGCGGTGACGAGCACCGTCTCGTCCGCCGCCAGTTCGCCCCACTCGAAGAGCGTGTTGTGCGCGGTGAGCCACTGGACGGGGTAGCTCGCGGCCGCGGCGTCCGAGAGCGCGTCGGGTGCGGGGAAGAGGCGCTCGACGGGGACGACGACCTGCTCGGCGTAGCCGCCGGTGTCCGGGAGGGCCGCGACGCGGTCGCCGACGGCGACGTCGGCATCTCCGAGATCTGCCCCCACGGCGTCGACGGTCCCGGCCACCTCGAGACCGGGCACGAACGGCGTCTCCGGGCCGTCGGGGTATCGCCCGCGGCGCTGCTCGACGTCCGCGAAGTTCACGCCCGCGGCGTCGACGGCGAGGCGGACCTCGCCGGGGCCCGGCTCCGGGACGGGGCGCTCCACGACCGACAGGACAGACGGGTCGCCGCACTCGCTAACCTGGACGGCGCGCATCGGCGTTGGTACCGCGCGGACGGTGATAGGCGTGGCGTGCGCCTCGCCGACTGCTGCCGCCGCTCCGGAGTCCAGGGTCGGACCTCGGGAATGAACTAAGGGTCGGGAATTCGAACAGGTCCGATATGGGACAATCTGACGAGCACGTTGGCGACGGGAGGCGCGGGACTGGCGGTGAGTGGCCGTGGACCTGACGGAGGCGTTCTACGCGGTGGCGGCGGTCGCGTGGATGGGCCTGCTGGGCGGGGCGTGGATCGCCGTCGACCTCGGTCACACCGAGCCCTGGTTGTCCGCGACGGTCGCCGTCGAGACGAAGTCGTCGATACGGGACGCCGACGACCTGCGGCGGTTCGCGGAGGGGACGGTCGCCGTCGCGGACGCGTTCGAGGATTCGCTATAGCGCTCACCGGTTCACCTGAAAAGGGCCGGTCGGTCCGGGGGACAGAGCCAGCTATTTGTCCCCGAACCCCCTCTGCCGGGCCATGACGGAGTACGAGGCCACGTGGGACTCACTCGATAGACACGAGACCCCCGCCTGGTTCCGGGACGCGAAGCTGGGCATCTTCATCCACTGGGGCATCTACTCGGTCCCCGGCTGGGCGCCCGGCGAGGAGGGCCACGACCCCGACCTCTCCTCGGACTACGCGGAGTGGTACCCCAACTACATGTACGAGGAGGGCTCGCCGTTCCGCGAGTACCACCTCGAGCACTACGGCGCCGACGTGGAGTACATCGACTTCCTCGAGGACTGGCAGGCCGAGCGGTGGGACCCCGACCGGTGGGCCGATCGCTTCGAGGACGTCGGCGCGGGCTACGTCGTGATGGTCGGCGAGCACCACGACGGCTTCCCGCTGTGGGACTCTCACTACCAGCGGTACAACACGGCGGATATGGGCCCCGAGCGTGACCTCGTGGGCGAGCTGGGGGAGGCGGTCCGCGAGCGCGATCTGAAGTACGCCGTCTCCAACCACGGCAACCTCAACTACTATCAGCCCGGCTTCGAGGGCCAGTACGGCCACCCCGCGGTCGAGGACGAGGACACGCCGCCCGGGCCGGAGTACGTCCACTTCATGAACGCGAAGCTCTACGAGATCGTCCGGAAGTACGACACCGACATGCTCTGGTTCGACCTCCCGAAGGCCCGGAGCGACGACCTCCACGTGAAGGAGCTCATCGCGGACTTCTACAACCGCGCCGCGGAGCGGGGGAAGGAGGTCGCGGTGAACGACCGCTCCTCCCTCGACGCCGTCGGGACCGTCATCGACACGGGCGACGACGAGTGGCACGGCGACTTCGAGACGCCGGAGTACGCGGTGTTCGACGAGGTCCGTGACACCGTGTGGGAGTCGGTGCGGGGCATCGGGAGGTCCTTCGGCTACAACCGCGCGGAGGACGACGCGGACCACATCGCGCGCGACGAGCTGATCCACTCCTTCGTCGACATCGTCTCGAAGAACGGCAACCTCCTGCTCAACGTCGGCCCGCGCGCGGACGGCACCATCCCCGAACCCCAGCTCGACCGCCTGCGCGCGCTCGGCGACTGGCTCGACGTGAACGGTGACGCGATCTTCGGCACGCGCCCGTGGGCCGTCGCGGAGGACCGCGTCGCGGAGACCGAACTCCGCTACACCTGGCGCGAGGGGACCCTTTACGTTACCCTGCTCGAGTACCCCGAGAGCGGCACGGTCACCACCTCGATTCCCGCCCACGTCACGCTCTCGGGGACGGCGGACGGTCATTTGCTCACGGCAGCGGGCGAGCGTGCCGTCGGCGTGGACGTGGGCCGCGGGACGGTCACGCTCGACCTCGGCGAGCGCCCCGACCACGAGTACGCCTGGAGCGTCGCCCTCGCGGACGTCCCGAACCCCCGACAGTCCGGCGGCGCGGACGCCGACTCGCTGTTCTCGGGGTAGACCGGGGCGTTCGCGCCGGTCGCAACAGACAGGCTTACCCTCGCTCCCCCGGAGCGGTCGGCCATGCACCGACTGTTCGAGACGACGACCGAGCGGGTCGTCACCGAACTCGACGGCGCCTGGGAGTTCTGCACCGACCGCGACGACGAGGGACGGGCGGCGGGCTACGCCGAGTCCTTCCCGACCGAGGACGCCACCGACCTCCAGGTCCCCTGCGTGTGGAACGCCGTCCCCGAGTTCTACGAGTACGAGGGCCCGGCGTGGTACCGACGGACGTTCACGCTCCGCGAGGCGACGAACGTCCGCCTCACCTTCATGGCGGTCTGTCACGACACGACCGTCTACCTCGACGGCGAGCGCCTCGGCGAGCACTACGGCGGCTACACGCCCTTCGACTTCCACCTCGCGGACCTCGCCGCCGGCGAGCACGAGCTGGTCCTCCGGGTCGACAACACCCACGACGAGGAGACCATCCCGAAGCCCCACGTCGACTGGTACCACTACGGCGGCATCACGCGCCCGGTCGTGCTCGAGGCGGTCGGCGACGCCATCGTCGACGACGTCCACCTCAACTATGCGGTCGCCGACGACGGCAGCGTCACCGTCGAACCCGACGTCGAGATCCACAACTTCGGCGCCGGAGGCACCTACGACCTCTCCGTGGCGATAGACGGCGAGGTCCACGCCGAGACCAGCCTGTCCCTCGAGGCCGACGACGAGCGGGTCTCCGTGGGGACGAACTTCACTCTCGACGACCCCGACCGCTGGTCTCCCGACGACCCGACGCTTTACGACTACACCGTGCGGCTCGAGCGCGCGGCGGCCGGCGCGGCCGACGCCGACGCGGTCGCCGAGACCGACGCCGACGCCGACGACTACCGCGACCGCGTCGGGTTCCGCGAGATCGAGGTCACCCCGACGGACATCCTCGTCAACGGCGAGCCGGTCGACATCCGGGGCGTGAACCGCCACGAGGACCACCCAGAGTGGGGCCACGCCGTCCCGCAGCGGCTCATGCAGCGCGACGTCGACATCATCCGGGACGCGGGCTGCAACGGCGTGCGCACCTCCCACTACCCGAACCACCCCGCCTTCCTCGACTACTGCGACCGGGAGGGCCTCCTCGTCGTCGAGGAGATCCCGTACTGGCACTTCGAGGACGAGGACTTCGAGAAGGACGTCGTCCTCGAGCGCGGCAAGCAGATGCTCGCGGAGATGGTGACGCGGGACTACGACCACCCCGCCATCGTCGCGTGGAGCCTCCACAACGAGTGCGAGACACAGCAGCAGGAGGTCGCCGAAGCCACCGAGGAGCTCGCGGCCGTCGTCCGCGACATCGACACCTCGCGGCCGGTCACCTACGCCACGAACAAGCACTACCTCGGCGACGAGGAGAACTCGACGGCGCCGATCGACTTCCTCTGCATCAACGGCTACTGGGGCTGGTACTCCGAGGAGCGCGAGTGGGACGAGTTCCTCGACTCGATCCGCGAGGAGTTCCCCGAGATGCCCATCGTCGTCTCGGAGTTCGGTGCCGGCGCCGTCGCCGGCGAGCGCAACTTCGACCGCCGGAAGTGGAGCGAGCGCCGCCAGTCCGACATCGTCGAGAACGCCATCACCACCTTCGACGAGAAGGAGTACGTCGCGGGCTACTACATCTGGCAGTTCTGCGACGTCAACGCCGACGAGGGGATGCTCACCGGCCGGCCGAAGCTCCAGAACAACAAGGGCATCGTGGACGCGTACCGCCAGCCCAAGGAGGCGTTCTGGACGGTGCGGGACCTCCACGGCGTCGAGGACTGACCGCGGTCAGCCCGCCGATCGACACTTCCAGACTTCTCTCGCGGGAAATCTATTTCTACGAGGAGGACGTAATACTCGCCGGTGGATGGGGATGCCAGCCAGCCCAGACAGCGTCCGGCTCCCCGACGAGCTGGACCGGAAACTCGATGTCGCGGCCCGCGTGACCGGCACGGACCGGGCGGACCTCGTCGCCGACGCGCTCGAGGCGGCGCTCGCGGAGTTCGAGGCGGACGACGCGTTCCGCGAGCGCGTCCTGCAGCTGTACCTCCGGGACGAGATAGACGCCGACGCCTTCGAGGCGTTCGTCGACGACCACGAGGCCCGCGTCGTGCGCGCCTCGAAGCCGCTGATCCACCACGGCGACGAGCTCGTGGACGAGCTGGTCGCGGGGTAGCATGGCGTCGGGGGCGGTGCGAGTGCCCTCCGGGAGCTGAATCTGAGGTCGTCGTGTGGGGTAGCTCACGGCTCGCTCGGGCTCGCGGCTCCGCCGTCGCCGGCGCTCCGCGCCGGCTGCCTGCGAGGTCGAAGACCTCGCTCCGCTCGCCTGCGCGGTGGCCTCACTCGTTCGGCCACCCTCTCGCCGTTCGCTTCACCGTGGTTCTCGGTCGCGGTCCGCCTTCGGCGGACACGCTCGTTCGCACCACGCATGCGCCGGGCGGGAATTGAACCTCGCCGAGACGTTCCTGCTCGCTTCGCTGCGCGGGCTGCGACTCGTCTGGTTCAATTCCGCCTGCTCGTACACGCGGCTCACGTTCGTTCGCCGCGGTACTGCGCCGGGCGGGAATTGAACCCGCGCTATGAGCTTGGGAAGCTCATGTCCTACCACTAGACCACCGGCGCGCACCCGTACGTCCCGGCCTGTCGCACTTCAAGATAGCGCTTCGGGGAACCGATACCCGCGAAACCCGGGGAACCGACCGCATCGACCCGGCCGGGAGGGGTGAAACGCCTGCCGCTACCGACGCCTCCCGGATTTGGTATCGCGATATACAGTTCAACTCTTGAACCGCCCCGGAATCTTGCGCTCGGGGATGGGTTTTTGCCCGGCTCCGCCCAACGCCCGCCATGACCGCTGACGCCGTCCCATCGGTGGACCTCCGTCTCCCGGAGGACCAGCTCGCGCCGCGACGCGAACATATCGCCGCCTTCGTGCGCGAGACCGTCGAGAGCGCCGGTGCGGAGGGAGCCGTCATCGGCCTCTCCGGCGGCATCGACAGCACGCTCACCGCCCACCTCGCCGTCGACGCGCTCGGGGCCGAGCGGGTCCACGGGCTCGTGATGCCGGGCTCGGTGAGCCGGGCGGAGAACATGAGCGACGCCGAGCGGGTTGCCCAGGCCCTCGAGATCACCTACGACGTCATCGAGATCGACCCGCTCGTCGACGCCGTCCTGGGGGCCTACCCCGAGGCCGAGGGCGACCGCGAGGCGATCGGGAACGCCCGCGCCCGGGTGCGCGCCGTCCTCGACTACCTCGTCGCGAACCACGAGAACCGCGTGGTGCTCGGCACCGGCAACAAGACCGAGGCGCTCGTGGGCTACTTCACGAAGTACGGCGACGGCGCGGTGGACTGCCACCCGCTCGGGAACCTCTACAAGACACAGGTCCGGCAGCTCGCGCGCCACGTCGGCGTGAGCGAGGGCATCGTCACGAAGCCCCCGACCGCGGGGCTGTGGGCCGGTCAGACCGACGAGGAAGAGCTGGGCGTCGACTACCCGACGCTCGACGGCATCCTCGCGCTCCACGTCGTCGGTGACGTTCCGGCGGCCGCGACGGCGGAACTGGTGGGGGTCGACGAGAGCGTGGTCGAGCGGGTGCGGGGGATGTACGAGCGGAGCGCGCACAAGCGGGCGGTGCCGCCGACGCCGGCGGACTTCGGCGGGGGGTAGTGGGCGGGTCGGGTCGACTGGTATCGCGGGGGCTCGCAGGCTACGGCTCGCGGTCCTCGGTCGCGGTCGGCGCGCGGAGCGCGCCGACACGCTCCCTCGCCCCGCTTGCTCGCGGGTCCCTCGCTGGCGCTCGCTCGGCTCACGGCTCGCTCCGCTCGCCGCTCGCCCGTTCCGAGGCCTCCCTGCTCACGGCTACGCCGTTCGCACGTTCCGGGGCCTCCCTTCGGTCGGCCCCGCGCCGGTCGGCCTCGCGCTCCCCGCTGCGCGTCTCGTGGTCTCGCTCGCGGTCGCTGCGCCGGACGGCGCAGCGACACGCGAGCCCCGACCACTCAGTTCCAAAGGCCTTTGCCCCACCCAACCGAAACCCAACCGATGGACGGGGCCGCCCTGACCCGCTCGGCCGCCCGCGAGGCGGTCGCCGACGTCTCTCCGCCGCGCCTCCGCGAGGTGCTCGACGAGCACCTGTCGGGGAGTTCCATGGCCCCGGGAGCGCTCGCACTCGCCAGCCTGCGCGTCGTCGCTGGCGGCGACCCCGAGGCCGATACCGCCCGCGAGCGCGCGGCGGGGGTCCAGCTCATCTACGAGGGGCTCCGCCTCACCCGCACGCTCGTCGCAGATGACCCGTGGGCCGGCGACGTCCAGGCGGACGTGCCCGCCGACCTCGACGTGGTCGCCGCGGACGTGCTCGTCGCCCGCGGGTTCCGCCTCCTCGCCCGCACGGAGGTCGCGGACCTCGCGGTCGAGACCGTCCGGGAGTTCGGTCGCGACCAGACCGCGCGCCTCGAGGGCGAGGAGACCACCGCTCGCGGCCTCGAGAGCTCCGTCTTCGAGCTGGCGGTCGTGGCCGGCGCGACCGCCGGTGGCGGGCCGGCCGCGCAGTCGCTCCGGCGCTACGCCGTCGGGCTGGGCCGGTCGCGCGACCCACCCCTCGCCGGCGCGGCAGACGCGCTGCCGGCCGACCTCGAGGAGGAGCTGGGGTCGCTGGCGGCCGCGCCCGGGCCGACGAGCGACGGCGCACCGCAGGCCAGGTCGGCGAATCGAAACGACTAAACTCGACAGCGGGGTACCGCAGAACGCGTCGCGCCTGGGTAGCTTAGCGGTAAAGCGCGTCCTTGGTAAGGACGAGAGCCCGGGTTCAAATCCCGGCCTAGGCTGTTCTTTCGACCCCTCGACGACGAGCGCAGCGAGGAGGGACGGTGAGCGTGAGCGCCGACGCGGTACTCGAACCGGCGAATCACACCCGGAACGCAGCGGGCGCGACCGCCTCCCCGGGGTTCACATCCTCCGGCCGGGTCCGTCGGGGGATTATCCCGCGGACGGCGGCGCCTCGCCGAGCTCCACGGCACGCGTGTGCTGGCGGAGCCAGGCCGCGAACTCGGGTCCGTACGCCGGCGGGTCGAGTGGCCGTTCGGTCGCCTCGAGGTCCGGGTACCCGCCGACCGCGGACTGTGAATCGATCAAGGTCCCCTCCTCGTTCCGGGCTTCGTCCACCACTCGCTGGTCGTGGAAGGTCCGCCGGGCGGGCCGCGCGCCGGCGGCGGAAAACACCGTGGCGGCAACCTCTTCGGACGGCACCGGCGATAACGCGTCCGTCCAGTAGGGTCGCTCGGTCAGCTCGTTCATGTAGTTGGTCGTGATGACCGGCATCGTGTCGGGCTCTCGGAGGTTGTCGGCGACGTAGGCCTGTGGTTTGTACGGGCCGCTCTTGTCCGAGGCCACGATGGCTCTGTCCTCGGACCAGAGCGCCGGCCCCGCTCGCCAGTGATTGGACTCGACCGTTGCGGTGGCCGGCGATTCCCCCTCGCCGCCCATCGCGATGGCGTAGCCGAAGTTGTAGGCGAAGTTGTTGACGACGAGGCCGTGGACGCCCCCTTTCATCCGCGGGTGTCGCTGGTCGTTGCAGCTGTAGAGGTTCCCGATCACCGAGATGTCCCGCTGGTTCTCCTCGAGGAGGGTCCCCATCGAGTGGGGGCCCTTCGGGTGGACGGAGTCGTACAGCCCCTCGGCGATGATGTTGTTCGACAGCGTCCGGCCGGGGATGTCCTGTCCCCCGTCCGCGCTGAGGTTCTCGTCGATACTCCACGTCGTCGAACAGTGATCGACGATGCAGTTGGCGGCCAGGCTCCCGATGCTGATGGAGTCGTAGGCGTCGTCGACCTGGTCGCCGACCCGGACCCGGATGTGCTGGATGATGCAGTTCCGCGCGTAGGGGGCGAGCGACCCCCGGATGACGGTGATCCCGGGGTCGGGCGCGGTCTGCCCCGCGATGTACATCCGGCTGTAGTCCCACCCGCCGATGCTCGTCTCGACGGGATCGACCTGGAGGGTGTCTCCCTCGAGGTCGATGACGCCGCCCACCTCGAAGACGATGATGCGGGGCCCCGTCGTCCGCATCGCGCTCCGGAGCGACCCCTCCCCACTCGCGTTCAGGTTCGTGACCGGAATCACCTGGATCTCCTCTTTGTCTTCGACGAGCCAGTCCGCGTTGGCGTACCCGTCCAGGGGATGGTTGTGCGCGCCGGGCGCGGTGAGGACCTGGCGTGGGTCGGTGAGCTCCGGTGCCGGCGTCGAGGTTGGTTCGGCCGTCGTGCTGGGCGCCTCAGTGGTCGTCGCTGTCGCCGACGGCGTGCTCGTCGCTGGCGGTGCAGTTGTCGGCGTGGTCCCCGCGTCGCTCGTCGTCGGGTTCGCGGTCGTCCCACCGTCGCCCCCGTCTCCGCCGCCACAGCCGGCGAGTCCGCCGACGCCCGCGGCGCCGGTGAGCGCCAGCAGCCGGCGCCGACCCACTCCGAACCGCCCGTCGGCCTCGCTGTCCGTCCTCTCGCCCGGGGTCCCACCGGTTCCTCCAACTCCGGCCGCTCCGTCGTCCTCGCGGTTCGCACGGTCGGCGGTCTCGTCCGACATGGCCGGTTCTTGGTAGCACGCCTCTTGAGAATTCTCATCTCGGATCCCGAGCTGTGCAGATACTACTCCCAGTAGTCCGGAGCCCCCGGCCCGCCGTGCCGGGCGCCGGAGACGCACGGTTGCCCGTGGCCCTCCGATCCCACGCGATCTGAACTCCCGCGGTGCCCCCGTCTTCGCCGTCGCCGGCGCCCCGGACGGGCTGCCCGCGAGATCGTCGATCCCTCGAGATCACCCCGGGATCACTGCGCTGAGGAACTCGGTAGGCCCGCGCCAGTTAGTATCGACGGCCGCGTGGTCGGTCTGGCGCGATCCTCGGGAACCTGGGGACGGCGTGAAGGCCTGTCCGGTTGCGCCAGTCGCGGCTCACTCCGGGCCGGCCGCGTCACCGGTGGACTCGTGGTCCGCCGACTCCGACTCCCCGAGCCGCTCGGAGACGCGTTCGTCGATCTCCGCGTCGAGGTCGCCGATCTCGGATTCGACCTGCTCCTCGACCTCCTGCTCGACCTCCTCGCCCACCTGTTCTTCGAGCTCGGTCGCGACCTCGTCGGCGACCTGCTCCTCGACCTCGGCCTCGACCTGGCTCTCGGCCTCGCGGGAGACGGCCTCCTCGAGGATCCGCTCGTAGATGGCCATCTTCTCCCAGATGCGGAGCAGGTAGCCGGCGACGAGGCCGCCCTCGAAGGCGGCGACGCGCGGGTCGACGCGGAAGACGAGGAACACGAAGCCGGCGATGAAGAGCAGCCCGTAGACCAACTCCACGTGGAACTGCGTCTGTCGTCCCTGGAAGCGTCGCAGCACGGACATCGCACATCCCCCGTCGGCGGTACCCGGTGCCCGGCCAAAAACCTGACTCGGCAGCCGGCTGACTCAGAGGAGGTGGAGACGGTCCGCGACCGAGAACGCGAGGAAGGCGACGACGCCTGCCACGGTCGGCGAGGCGAGCCACGCCACCACGACTCTCCTCGCGGTCCCGGGGTCGAACAGGTCGAGCTGGTCCTCAACCCAGTCCGGTCCCTCCCCCGTGGTGACCCTTCCGGGGTCGATGGCGGCGTACAGCGGCACCCGGCGGCTCGCGCGCCCCCACCCGAGCCCGATGACGCAGGACGTCGCGGTGATGGCGAGGCTCGCGGGGATCCCCGCCCAGCTGAGGCCGGTGATGATGGTCGCCGCGACCACCTCGACGACGAGGGCGGCCTCGAGGGAGAGGTCAGTGATGTCCTCGCCGACGGTCTCCATCGTCCGCGAGCCGAGGGCGAACGCGCCGGCGCCGATGGCCGCGCCGCCGAGGGCGACCCCCGGCGTCATCTCGAGCTGTCCGGACCCCACGAGGGGGGCGATCGCGTTAGCGGTGTTCGACGCCCCCGCAGAGAACGCCATGTAGCAGCCGATGGCCACCACGAGGAGATCGGCGAGTCGGCCACCCTGGCCGTCCCCGAGGTCGACCCGCCCCACGACATCGTCGTAGAGGTAGCGCCCCACGAAGGCACAGACCCAGAACGCGAGGATGGGCGACACGAACCACCACATCACGACGACGCCGACGGTCCGCCAGTCGAGGACGCCGAGCGCCGCGCCCATCCCGGCGACGGCGACCACGGCGGTCTCGCTCGTGCTCACGGAGACACGCAGCACGTTGCCGAGCAGGATGCCGAGGCCGATGAACAGGAGCACGGCGATCGACGCGACCGGGGTGAAGTACCGCGGCGGGACGAACCCCTCACCGAGCGTCTCGACGACGTGCGTGCCCACGGTGAACCCACCGAGCAGGACGAAGCCGGCCATGAGCGCGGACGCCTGCCGCATCGTGAGCACGCCGCTCCCGGTCGCAGGGCCGAACGCGACCCCGGTCGACGATCCGCCGATGTTCACGCCGACGAACACCGCCGTGCCGATGCCGACGGCGAAGAGCACCGACAGCGTCATGGGGGTCGGCCGTAGGCGATTCCGCAGAAAAAGCACGTCGCCTCGGCAGCGCATACCGCCGCCGTGTCCGACTTCGAACGTCGGCCGACCCGACGCTGGTCGGCCCCGGCCCGCCGACTACGGCGGCCACGCCAGCCCGCCGGGCCCGGCCCCCGCCGAGAGCGTCACGTGCCCGACGAAGCTCGCCATCGTGATGAGCAGGATGAGGACGCCCGAAACGACGAAGAGGTAGGCCGTCGGCCGCCGGAGCGAGCGCCGTTCGAGCGAGAACGGGAAGAGGATGGCGCCCACGCCGAGCAGGGTGTAGGTGCCGACCATGTACACGATCTCGAGGCCCGTGCCGGCGAGCAGGCCCGCCGGGAACTCCGAGGCGGGCGGTCGGAAGACGTAGGTGCTGAAGAGGCCGCCGGCCCAGCCCAGGAGGATGACCATCAGCCCCGCGAACGCGGCGACCCAGGCCAGCGGACGGAGCGCCACCGCCAGCTCCGCCGGGAGGTCCTCGACGCTCCCCGACGCTCCGAGTTCGTCGTCGGTGAGGTCGTCGGGCGCCGCCTCGACCGGCGTCCGGGCGACGACGAACGCGGCGGCGAGGAGCAGGCCGCCGCCGACCAGCGCCGGGTCGCCGAAGATGAGGTTCCCTGCGCCGATGAGCGGCCACGCGACGATGGTGTGGAAGCCGACGGTCGCCAGGAGCAGGCCGAGCATCCCGAACGTCCACGACCAGGCCCTGCGTATCTCGGGTGGACTCGTCGCCGCCATCCGCGCGTACTGCACGAGCAGGACGAGTGCGCTGCCGGCTGCGAACCCCAGGACCGTGTTGGAGAGAATGAATTTCATCGCCTGTCGGACTTCCGGCGCGTGCGAGAAGGGTGGACGGCGTAATTACGTGGGAGTTCGGGGCGCTCGCCGACTGCGCCGGTGCCGCCCCTCCCGGAGCCCCCACCATACGACGTCCGCGCACGGCACCGTCTCCCGTGGCGCGACGCCTGCGTCGGTCCTCGACCGCGCCCGACAGCACGCTGCCCGGTAACCCGGTGACGCCCCTGCGCTGCCGGCCGGAGCCCCAACGCTCGTCACGGGCGGCCTACGTCGGTTCCGTGGTCACGGACGCGAGGAACGCGCGCAGCGCCCTGGTGAAGGCCTCGGGGTTGTCCAGGTTCGAGACGTGCCCGGCGTCGGGGACGGCCGCCAGTTCCACGTCCGCGTTCTCGGGGTGGCCGGCCAGCCGCTCGTGCATGTCCCGGAGCACCGCGGGCACGTGCTCGCCCTGGAGGACGAGCGTCGGAGCCGTGATGCGGGCCGCGTCGAGGTCGCTCTGCGGGAACGCCGCCACCGAACGGGCGATCTTGACGAACTCGGGTGGGGAATGCGCGGCGCAGACTCCATCACGCGCTGGGTGGCCTCGCGGTCCCCGGCGACGCCCGGGGCGAGGCGGTTTCCGACCCACGTCTGCAGGCGGTTCAGCGTCGGGTACCTGACCACCCGGTCGAGGGCGGCGAGGACGCGCAGGTTCGCGAAGATGGCCCGCCCGCGGAGCGGCAGGGGCGCGGCGGTGAACGTGTCCGCGAGCACGAGGCCGGCCACCCGTCCGGGGTGCGCCGCGGCGTAGGCCTGTGCGATGCAGCCGCCCATCGAGAGCCCACAGAGGACCGCCCTGTCCACCTCGAGCGCGTCGAGGAGCGCGTCGAGGCCCTCGGCGTACAGCCCCACGTCGTAGTGCTCGCGGGCCGAGCCGCCGGTGTGGCCGTGCCCGCGCACGTCGTAGGCCACGGTCGTGTAGTCGGTGAGCGCCCGCTGCTGTGGCGCCCACTGACCGGCGTGCAGCGCCATCCCGTGGACGAAGACGACGACAGGTCCCGCCCCGCGGCGCTCGTAGTACGTCTCGATGTCGCCGGTCCGCACGGTCCCGGCCTCGACTGCTCCGCTCCCGACGCCCCTGGCCGATCCAGCCCCCGTGCGGGTCGCTCCCATGCCTGCACGTGGGTCCGTGGCGAGAAAAGGCGTCCGGCGGCTCCTCCACGAGCCAACGGTGTTATCCCTCCGTGTCTCCTCTCTGTCCCATGACGATTGCGACCGGCGATTCCGTCACCCTGGAGTACACCGGCCGTCTCGACGACGGCTCCGTCTTCGACACCTCGCGCGAGTCCGTCGCCGAGGAGGAGGGCCTCGCCGCGGCCCAGCCCGAGCGCGAGTACGACCCGCTGACCGTCGAGGTTGGTGCCGGTCGCATCATCGACGGCCTCGAGGACGCCCTCGTCGGCATGGAGGCCGGCGCCGAGGCCACCGTCACCGTCCCGCCCGAGGAGGCCTACGGCGAGTGGTCCGAGGAGCGCGTCCAGGAGTTCGACACCGCCGAACTCGTGGAGATGACCGGCGGGCAGACCCCCGAGGAGGGTGCAGTCCTCGAGGCCCAGAACGGCCAGCGCGGCGAACTCGTCCACGTCGACGAGGAGACGACGCGGGTGGACTTCAACCCCGAACTCGCCGGCGAGACCCTGGAGTTCGACGTCGAGATCGTCGACGTCAACTGATCGGTCACCGGCCGTAGCGTTTTCTCCCCGCCCGCCGAACCCGCACCGATGAGCGACGCCCGCAGCCCCCCGACCCCGGACGGCGTCCCGCTCCTGGGCAACGGGCTCGCCTTCTCCCGCGCCCCCTTCGACGCTCTCGAGGAGTGGGCCACGCTCGCCGACGTCGTCCGCCTCTCCTTCCCCGGCAGGGACCTCTACGTGGTGACCGAGCCGTCCCTCGTCGAGGCGGTCCTCGTCGAGCGCCAGGATGCGTTCACCATCGGCCGGGCGCAGCGCGAGACCTTCGCCGGCGTCGAGGACGACGCCGTCACCGCCACCGAGGGCGAGCGCTGGCGCCGGCTTCGCCGGGCGCTCCACCCCGCCTTCACCGCCGAGGGGATCCGCGCCTACGGCGACCGGATGGCGGCCCGGACGGCAGACCACGTCGACGAGTGGACCGACGGCGAGGATCTGGACCTGCTCTCCGAGCACCGCCAGCTCGCGCTCTCCGTGCTCGCGGACACGCTCCTCGGGACGTCACTCGACGCCGACGACGCCGCCACCGTCCAGGGGGCGGCCGACGCGCTCGTCGCCCGCTCGGACCCACGCCGGCCCGGGCAGCTCCTCCCCGGATGGGTCCCGACGCCGACCGAGCGGCGGTTCGAACGGGCCGTCGCCGACCTCGACGACCTCGTCGAGCGCGTGCTAAGCGGGGCGGAGCCGGGGACCGAGGACGTCCGCGGCGTCCTCCTCGCGGCGCACGAGCGCGGCGACCTCTCCGACGCCGAGGTCCGCGACAACCTCACCGCGCTGCTGCTCGCCGGCCACGACTCCTCTGCGGTCGCGCTCACGTACGCGTGGCTCGAGCTGTCCCGTCACGAGGCGGTTCGCGACGCGCTCGTCACGGAGGTGAACGACGTCGTCGGCGACGGGCTCCCGGCTCCCGAGCACGTCGACGACCTGTCCCGGACCCGCGACGTCGTTCGCGAGACGCTCCGGCGCTACCCGCCGGCGTGGTCGGTCACACGCGAGGCGCGCGAGGCGGTCACGCTTGGGGGGTACGACCTCCCCGCTGGCGCCCAGCTGATGCTCCCCCAGTGGGTCCTCCACCGCGACGAGCGGTACTGGGACGACCCCGCGACGTTCGAGCCCGCCCGGTGGCGCCGTGACGTCGACCGCCCCGAGTACGCCTACTTCCCGTTCAGCGGCGGGCCCCGACACTGCGTCGGCGTGCGCTTCGCCCGCCTCGAGCTCGTCCTCGCGCTCGCGACGATGGTGGACCGGGTGGCCCTCGACGTCACGACCGAGGGGCCGCTCACCTTCGCCCCTGCGCTCTCGTTGCGCCCGGAGGTGTCCGTGCGGGCGGTCGTCCGGCGGCGGTGACGGTTCGGGCCCGGAGCGGACGAGCAGAACTCCTCGCAGTTCGGAGCACCGCACCGGGGTTCAAATAATAAACTGCATCCTGCTATACCAAAACGGCTGGCTTCGTCCTCCGCCGGGTGCCCGCCCGCGCCGCCGCCCCGGCCGACCGGGGCCGACTCGCCCTCTTCCGGGCCGTCGCGCGGCCGAGGTCTCTGGCACCGTAACTGCGCCGGCCTTCCACGCGCTCCCTCGTCTGGGGGAACGCCGGCCTCGACGCGAGACGGGCCACATCACGAGTGGCTCCGCCACCGGAACGTACCAGCCCCGGTACGCGCGGGCGTTCGCTCTTGGACGACCTCGCATCCTGCTGACCGGCGGGTCGTCGTGGCGACCTGTCTCCACACCGTGTCGTCCGTACAACGAAGGTCCTGGGGCGAGAACACCCGGTATGGCCACCGAGAACGCCCGCGCCGGCGGCACGGTCGTCTGCCGTGCCTGCTCGCGGGCGGCCGAGCGCATCGACGGCTACTGGTGGTGTGTCACGTCCGCCTGTGACCACCACCGCACCGTCCACGGTCCGCTCCGGCCCAGCGAGTGGCGCGTGGCCGACGAGTCGTAGGTTCTGACGGCCGGTCGCCGACGCCGACACTCCGACAGCGACGGCGCCGTCGGGGCGCGGCTTCGGTCCAGAACGCTGCCGTCGTGTCACTGGGGCAATTCCATATAGCGACATGCGGTGTATTCTCTGCCGGATCCCCCTACACCAGCACCTCGACCTCGTACCCGCGCTCTCTGAGCGCCGCGAGGAGGTCCTCGACGTGCTCCGGGCCGCGGGTCTCCAGGTCGAGTTCGACCTCCGCCGCGTTCATCGCGATGTCCTTCCCGGCGCGGTCGTGCTCGATGGCGAAGATGTTGGCCTGCGCCGTCGCGAGCACCTCGGTCAGCTCCTGGAGCGCGCCGGGTCGGTCGCGCAGCGTGGTCCGGATGCGGAGGTACCGTCCGGTCTCGACCAGGCCGCGCACGATGAGGTTCCGGAGGACGTTCAGGTCCACGTTCCCGCCACACAGCGCGGGGACGACGACCTCGTCGTCGGCGTAGTCAAAGCGCTCCTCCAGCACCGCGGCGAGGGGGACCGCGCCGGCCCCCTCGAGGAGCGTCTTCGAGCGCTCGAGCATCCGCGTGAGGGCGACGGCGATCTCGCTGTCGGTCACGGTGACGACCTCGTCGACCCGCTCCCGGATGATCTCGAAGGGCAACTCGCCGACGCGTCGGGTGGCGATGCCGTCGGCGATGGTGTCGACGCCGTCGAGAGTCACGCGCTCGCCGGCCTCGAGCGCCCGCACGCAGGAGGGCGCGCCGGCGGCCTGCACGCCGACGATGCGCGCGTCCGGGCGCCGCTCGGTGACGGCGGTGGCGATGCCGGCGATGAGCCCCCCGCCGCCGACGGGGACGACGACCGTGTCGACCTGGGGGAGGTCGTCGACGATCTCGAGGCCGATGGTGCCCTGCCCCGCCATGGTCTGCTCGTCGTCGAAGGCGTGGACGTACGTGCGGCCCTCCTCGCGGGCGATCTCCTGGGCCCGGGCCTGCGCGGCGTCGTAGTCGGAGCCGTGGAGCACGGTCGTCGCGCCGTAGCCCTCCGTGGCCTGGACCTTCGAGATGGGCGCGGTCTCGGGCATCACGACGACCGCGTCGACGCCCGTCTGGGACGCCGCGAGCGCGACGCCCTGGGCGTGGTTGCCCGCGCTGGCGGTGACGACGCCGGCCTCGCGCTCGGCGTCGCTCAGCGTGCGGATGCGGTTGGTCGCCCCGCGCAGTTTGAACGAGCCCGTGCGCTGGAACACCTCGAGCTTGCAGTGGACGGCCGCGCCGGTGCGGTCGGAGAAGGTGTGGGAGTAGTCAAGCGGCGTGTGCCGGACCACGTCGGCGATCCGGTCTCTCGCGGTGATGACATCGTCCAGGCCGAGCATGTCGGCGCTTCGACGGCACCGCGGATAAGCGGTCCCCCGGCCGATGGGCTACGCGCGGAGCGGTGGCCGTCGAAAACGAGGGGGCCGAACGAGGGGGAGGTCCGGCGCTGGAGCGTGTGGCTGCACTCGCAGTGACGGGCCTGACGGTGGTAAGGGCGAGCCTAGCGGAGTGGAAGTGGAAGTGTCAGGCGGCGTTTCGGTGGGGTGGAGGTGAACGGCCGCGGCCGGTCGTGGGGGCCGGGCGGCTCGGCGGTCGTGTGGCCGAGCGTGTCGCTCGTGGGCTCGAACTATTCGAAGCCGCACCGCCCTCGGCCGGGTCGTCGCTTCGCTCCGCCCCGGCTCGCGGTTCGTTCTGCGCACCGCTCGCCCGAACCGAGGCGCTCGCTCCACTCGCGCCTCGCGCGGCCTCGGTCTCGAGGTTCGTCGCGGGCCGTCGCTGCGCGAAGCGCAGCGAGGCAATCGATAACGGCACCGCTGCCTCGGCCGTGTCGCGGCGCTCCGCGCCGCTCCCGGCCTCGGTCTCGAGGTTCTCGTGCGCCGGGCGTCCGCCCGGCGCACGAGAACCTCGTTACCCCCGCTCTCGAATCAGGTCCCGCAACCGGTCGGGGTCGTCGATGGACTCGGCCTCCTCGCGCTCCACGACGGCCGTGTCCTCGATGGACTCGCGGTCGGAGTCCTTCTCGACGAAGTACACCGACCGGGTGCGCGTGACGTGGCCGATGGAGCTCATCAGCCGGGCGCGCTTCACCGCGGTGTCGGTCAGCGGGGAGTGGCCGGTGAGGAGGTTCTCGGTCCCGGCGCTGTCCTCGCTCACTGCGCTGAACGGCGACCGGGTCGTCGGGTGGACCTCGAAGCCCGCCCGCGTGAGCACCGTCACGATGGGGCGGTCCTCGGGCTCGGCCTCGGGGTCCTCGGGCGTCGGGTCGGTGTCCCGGATTTCCTCCGCACCGTCGAGGACGTCGACCGGGCCGGTGAGCGGCGCGCCGAACAGGTCCTCGAGCTTCGCCGCGACCTCGATGCTGGCGTTCATCCCGTCCTCGTACTTCGAGACGGTGCGCCGCGAGACGCCGAGCTCGGTCGCGAGGCGGCCGAGACTCCACCCTCGCTCCTTGCGCTCGTCCGCGAGGAGGTCGCCGTCGATGTTGACGTAGAGCCCGCCAGGAGCGGCGTAGATCATCGGCGGGATGCCGTCGACGAACAGGTCCATCGCCGTGTCGGGGCTCAACACCGGGATGCCGTGGCGGAAGTAGACCACCTCGGGCTTGAGCTCCTCGTCGCGGGTGCGGAGCCCGATGACGAGGGGCATCGCGTCGAGGTAGGCGCCGAGGCGCTGCATCTCCTCGCCGGTCGGGCCGTCGAGCGCGTCGACGTTCCCGAGTATCTTCACGAGGATGAGGTCGTCCCCGCGGCGCGCCGCCACGTCGAAGCTCTTCGGGCGGATGGCGCAGCGCTCGCTGACGACGAACCCGGCGTCCCGCAGCATGGCCGTGACGTTGCCGACGAGCGCCGAGCGGGACATGACGAACGGTGGTAACCGCCGGCGATATATAGGCGTTGTGCCGGTCTCGCGCTTCGAACCGCCCGAATGCGGGGGCCTGCGCGGTTGACAGGTAGCGTGGTGGTTCCGGGTGCGGAGGCGGCGTCGGTCGGGCCCTCGTCGGGCGGTTGACCTGCCTCGGTCTCGAGGCCTGTGCGTCGTGGTCGGTGCTGTGTTCGGCTGGCCTGCGCGCGCCTCCGACAACCGCCCCGCGCCTCGGGCGTGTCGGCTCGCTTCGCTCGCCTCCCGCCCTCGGTCTCGAGGGACGAACGGCGCGGTTCCTGCGCATGGCGCAGGAACACGCTCGTTCGCCCCTCGCTTCCGAAACCCCCACCACCCCACAGCCCCAACGGCCCACCGTGACAGTCGTCGGCATCGACGACACCGACGCCCGCACGGGCGGTTGCACGACCCACGTCGCGACGCGACTCGCCGCCCGCCTCGCCAGCGACGCGACCGTCGAGCGCCGCCTGCTCGTCCGGTGCAACCCCGCCGTCGAGCACAAGACCCGCGGGAACGCCAGCGTCGCCGTCCACACCGACGCCGCCCCGGAGCGCGCGCTCGTCGCCGCCCGCGAGACCGTCGAGGCGCTCGCGGCCGACGGCGCGGACACGGGCGTCGTGGTCGCCCCGGGGCCCCCGACAGACGCCCCGGACCGCGTGGCGGCGTTCGCGGCCCGCGCCGTGGACGCCATCCACGACCCCGGCGGGGCGGCGCGCGTGGCTGCCGACGCCGGCTACCGGACCGCGACCTGGGGCGTCGGCCGCGGCCTGGTCGGAGCGCTCGCAGCCGTCGGCGCGTGGGCGGCGTTCGACGACTGGACCGTCGAGCGCATCGCCTACCGCGAGCGCGAGCGGTGGGGCACCGAGCGCGCGGTCGACCCCGAGGCGGTCTTCGCCGCCAGCGCCGATGCGTACCCGGGCGCCTGGGACACCGTCGATCGCGGCGCGGGCGAGGTGCTCTGCGCGCCGCGCACGCCGTGTCCGGTGCTCTTCGGCGTCCGCGGCGACGATCCGGCGGCGGTGGCCGACCTCGCTGCCCGCCTCCGCGAGACGGCGGTCGACGAGCCGGTGGCGGCGATCGCCACGTTCCTGACGAACCAGGGGACGGACGGGCACCTCCGCGCGGGGCAGGTCGGCGAGGTGCTGGACGGCCGGAGCTACCGGGTCGAGGGCATCGTCGCCGCGCCGCCAGCGACGCGCCGCGGGGGCCACGTCTTCGTCCCGCTGCGGGCGTCCGGCGGTGCGAGCGGGGCGGCCGACCCGGGAGACGATACCGCCACCGACGCCGCCCTCGAGTGCGCGGCCTTCGAGCCGACCAAGCGCTTCCGGGACCACGTGCGCGCGCTGGCCCCTGGCGACCGCGTCACGGTCTGTGGCGAGGTGACCGACGGGACGCTGAAACTCGAGAAGTTCGCGGTCCGGGACCTGATTCGGACCGAGCGCATCGTGCCCGCGTGCCCGGACTGCGACCGGTCGATGGAGAGCGCCGGCGCCGACGCGGGCTACCGGTGCCGGGACTGCGGGACCTCGGCGCCGGGGAGGGTGAGCGTCCCCCGCGAGCGCGACCTCGAGGTCGGCTGGTACGAGGTGCCACCGCGGGCCCGCCGCCACCTCGCGCGGCCGCTCGTGCGCGGCGGGTTCGACGCGCCGGTCCACGTCGAGCGGTAGCGGAGGTGGACGCCCGCTCAGATCGTGTCGACCTCGGTCCCCACCGAGCAGACGTACTCGCCGGTGGCGACCTGCGGCATGCGCCGCGCGCGCCAGTACACGCCCGCGGCGTCGGCGGTGACGGTCTCGCGGTGCTCGCCGAACACGGTGACGACGTCGAAGAGGGGATCTCCCTCCGCGACGCGGTCGCCGAGTTCGACGCGCGGGCGCACGATGCCCCCGACGGGCGCGCCGTAGCGCTCGAAGCCCTTCGCCCTGACCTGCTCCTCGCTGACCGAGTCGCCCTCGAGGAAGTCGTAGGTCCGGAGGACGTTGAACACCCCGCGCACGCCGCGCTCGATGGCCGCCTCGTCGAACCCGACGGACCCCCCGAGCTCCGGGTCGATGGTCGGGACGCCCTCGTCGGGCGCGGTGCGCGCGAGCTGGCCGTTCGGGCCCTTCTGGTCGAGGACGTACCCGCAGTCGAAGGCCCGCGCGAGGTCGAGACACCGGTCGTGGAGCCGGTGGCGACGCCCGCAGCGGACCCGCACCTCGGTGATCATCCGCGAGGTGGACCCCTGGTGGAGGTCGAGCGCGAGGTCGGCGCGCGTCGCCGCCTCGAAGGTGGCGTGGGCGATGCGCTCGCTCGAGGAGCCCTCCGGGTCGCCGGGGTAGGTGCGGTTGAGCTTGGTGTCGTCGACGGGGTTCCGGTGCTCGGCGACCTGGAAGGCGTGGAAGTTCACGACGCCGACGACCAGCAGCTCGCCGGCGAGCTCCGCCGGGTCGAGCTGGGGCAGGACGCGCTGGATGACGCCCACGCCGTTGAGCTCGTCGCCGTCGCTGGCGGCCTGCACGTAGAGGGTCTTCCCGTCGTCGGCGCCGTTGACCACGGCGACGGGGAGCCCGACGGCGGTGCCGTCCCGGGTCTCGCCGATGGACAGGCGGCCGGTGTCCATCTCGCCGGGAGCGGCACTCGCCGAGCCGAGCGACGTCATTGGGGGAACTGGGCGGTGGAGAGGTAAAGAGCAATTCGGTACGGCGATGCGAGGGAGCGTGGTCCCGAAGGGAACCGCGACGCGAGCCGGGCGGTCGAAGCAAGCGTGTTCGCCTCCGGCGAACCACGCCGCGAGACCGCCGGATGCGCAGCGGCGAGCCGAGCGCTAGCGAGCAAGCCGCGAGCAAGCGGTGCGCGGGAGCGGGTCGGGCGAGCGCGAGCGAAGCGAGCGCCTCGGAGCCGACCGCGACCGGGCACCGCGCGCCATCCCTCACGAGCCGACGGGTTACGCCCCTGATCGCGTGGAACTCATCCCGCCGCCCTCACCCCTCTCTCGTCGCCAGCCGGTGCGCCCGGTACGCCACGAGCGCCGTCGTGACCAGCCCGCCGGCCGTCGTCGCGACGACGAACGCGAGCGCGAGGTAGAGCACCGGCGAGTGGCGGCCACCGGGAACCGCGACGAAGAGGACGAACGCCGTGGTGGCGAGCGCGAGGCCGGCCACCGCGCCGCGGCGGACCTGCGTGCGCAGGCCGAGGGCCTCTCCGAGCGAGTCGGCGTCCACGCGGCTCATCGGCGGGCTGGCCGCCTACGACCCCTCGCCGTACGTCCGCTCTAAGTACGCCACGATGTCGTCGCTCTCGGGCATTCCCTCGATCCCGTGGTCGGGGTCGACGAGGACCGGGACGCCGGTCTGGCCGCTGACTTCCTCGACCTCGGTGCGCTCGGCGTGGGAGCGGGGCACCATGTGGGACTCGTACTCCAGGTCGAGCTCGTCGAGCTTCGTCTTCACCTTCGCGCAGTACGGACACCCCTCGAGTTCGTACAGTTCGAGGTTCGACATGGTCGGCCTACGGGACGCGGCGAGAAGAGGGCGGCGGTCGCGTCACGGTCCGCCGGCGCCACGGACGCGGCGACCGGCGGGGCCGGGAGCCGGGGGCCGCCTCAGACCGTCGCCTGCAGGATGCCGCTCGTGCGCACGTAGAAGTACAGCACGAACGCCGCGGCGAGGAGCCACTGCCCGACCGAGACCTCGTCCCACTCGCGGGCCGCGGTCTTCACGAGCGGGTAGGAGACGATGCCCGCCGCGATGCCGTACGCGATGGAGTAGGTGAACGGCATCACGAGGATGGTGAGCCCCGCGGGCACCGCGTGGGTCACGTCGTCCCAGTTCACGTCGGTCACGTTCGAGAGCATCATGATGGCGACGACCACCAGCGCGAGGTGGGAGGCGTACATCGGGATGGCCGCCGCGAGGGGGACGACCAAAAGCGCGGCGAGGAAGCAGAGGCCGACCACGAACGCGGTCATCCCCGTCCGGCCGCCCTCCTCGACGCCCGTCGCGGACTCGATGTACGTGGTGACCGTCGACGTGCCGAGTATGCCACCGACCGTCGTGCCGATGGCGTCGGCCATCAGTGGCTTGTCGATGTCCGGGAGGTTGCCCTGCTCGTCGAGGAATCCGCCGGTCTGGGAGACGCCCGTGAGCGTCCCGGCGGTGTCGAAGAAGTCCACGAAGAAGAACGTGAACACGACGAGCGCGAAGGCGAGCGCGTCGAGGTCCTGGAAACCGGTCAGAAACGCCCCCGCCAGGGGCGTGATGTCGTAGTGTGCGGCGGGGAGGTCCTGAGGCGCGAGGACGCCCTCGGAGACGACGCCCGCGGCGGTGAGTCCCCACCCGGCGAGCGTCGTGGCGAGGATGCCGAGCATGATGGCGCCCTTCACCCGCGCGGCGTAGAGGCCGAGCGTGAGGAACAGGCCGGCGATGGCGAGGACCGCGACGGGGTCCTGCGCGAGGTTGCTCAGCGCGACGATGGTACCGCCCTGGGCGGTTACCACGTGCATCTTCTCGAGGCCGATGAGCGCGAGGAAGAGGCCGATCCCCGCGCCGACCCCGAACTTCACGGGTTTCGGGAACAGCCTGATGATGTACTCTCTCGCCCCCGCGGCGGTGAGCAGGATGAAGATGACGCCCTCCACGACGACGGCGGCGAGTGCCGTCTGCCACGGGATGCCGAGCGTCCCGACGACCGTGTACGCGAAGAAGGCGTTCAGGCCGAGTCCCGGCGCCTGTGCGAATGGTCTGTTCGCGTAGAAGGCCATCACGAAGATGGCGATCGCGGCCGAGATGATGGTCACGACCGCGAGCATCTGGATCGTCTGGTCGTACGTGTACCCCTCCGGTCTGAACCCGCCGAACGCGTCCCCCTTCTTCGCGAGGACGCTCGGGTTCACGACCACGATATAGGACATCGTGAGGAACGTGGTCAGGCCCGCGACGACCTCCGTGCGGAGGTCGGTGCCGTGCTCCTGGAACCCGAAGTAGTCGGCGAGCGTGTCTGTCACTGCCATGGCGCAGGTTCTGTCATCAGGTCGCTGGTATATAATTGGTTCGGCGCACGACGGTCACTTGCTGTACCCCCCGGCGTCGGCGACGCGAGCGACTCTCGGCGGTCCCGGACTGGTGCCGATATAGTGACAGAAATAAAATGTGATTCCGCCCCCGTCGCCGGCACCGCACTCAGGGCGCGTCGGCGAGCAGCTCCGTCGCGGTGAGCAGCGACTGCAGGTCGACACCGTGCTCGGCGAGGAGGTCGGCGGCGCCCTCCTCGCGGTCGACGACGACGAGCACGCGGTCCACCTCGGCGCCGGCCTCGCGGAGCGCCTCGACGGCGTCGAGGGCGCTCTGGCCCGTCGTCGCGACGTCCTCGATGACGACGACGCGCTGGCCCGCCGCGAGCTCGCCCTCGATGCGGTTCCCGGTCCCGTACTCCTTCGCCGACTTGCGCACGATGACGTACGGGCGGTCGGCGGCGAGGGCGGTCGCCGCGACCAGTGGCACCGCCCCGAGCGCGACACCCGCCAGCGTCTCGCCCTCGCGGACCCGCCCGGCGAACGCGTCGGCGACGAGCCGAAGACACCGCGTGTCCGTCTCGAAGCGGTACTTGTCGACGTAGTACTCCGATGTCCCGCCGTGTGAGAGCTCGAACTCGCCGTAGCGCACCGCGTCGGCGTCCCTGAGCGCGGCCACGAGGTCGTCGTCGGCCATCACCGGAGGTGGCGCGCCCCGCCCGCTAAGTAGTTTCGTGTGGGCGGGGACCGGGCGTCTCGTCGCGGCGGGCGGCGTCAGCGGCGGCGCGGCGGGCGCCGCTGTGGGCGACGGCGCCGGACCGCCGCTCCGGCGCCCCTCACCACGGTTCATCCTTCAGCCCGAGCGCGTACGCGACGGCGTTCGTGCCGAGGTGGAGCAGCGGGGTGGCGACGAGGACGACGGCGAGCACGACGGGCGTGAAGGTGTCGAGGGTCCACCCCGGCGCGACGAGGGCCGCGAGGCCGAGGGCGCCGACCACGAAGTCCAGCTGGTCCAGGCCGGGCACCGCCGACCCCCGCGCCCGCCCGATGCGGCGCTTCACGAGCGACGCCAGGAGGTCGCCGAGCATCGCCCCGGCGGGGAGCGCGACGACCACGGCGGGCGGGAACCCGGGCAGCGCGACGCCGAGCACGTCCCCCGCGGTCGGGGCGAGGCGGCCGAGGCCGAGTGCGAGGAGCGCGCCGGCGAGCGTGCCGCCCCCGGTGCCCCGCCAGGTCTTCCCGTCGCCGAGGAGCCGCCTGCCGCGCCACGTCCGCCCCCCGTCGATGGGGCGCCCGCCGCCTGCGAGGACCGCGGCGTTGTTCGGGACGTAGGCGGGGAGCATCGCCCAGAGCGCGGTCGCCACCGCCGCGGCGAGGTCCATACCGGGGAGCTGTCGGGGCTCCGGGTTATGCGTCCCGGTCCCGCCGGCCGTGTCGACCCGACGCCTCGCTGCCATCGGCCGGTCGCTTAACTCGGTGCGGGCCGTAGCACCGGGCATGCTGCCGCCCATCGCCGACAAGTTCGTCGCCGGCGAGACGGCTGACGCCGCCCTCGACCGCGCGGAGACGCTCTCCGGCGGCGGACGCGGCGCCATCCTCAACCTGCTCGGCGAGCACCACGACGATCCCGAGACGGTCGCCGCCGACGTCGCGGCGTACCGCGACCTGATCGACGCCGTCGCGGACAGCGACGCCAGGGCCTGCATCTCCGTGAAGCCGACCCAGCTCGGGCTGGATCTCGGCGTCGACGCGTTCGACGAACACGTCGACGCCGTCGTCGACCACGCCGCCGAGCGGGACGTCTTCTGCTGGCTCGACATGGAGGACTCCTCGACGACGGCCGCGACCCTCGACGCCTTCGAGCGGCTGACGCGGCGCCACGACGGGGGCGTCGGGGTCTGCGTGCAGGCCAACCTCCGCCGGACGCCGGACGACCTCGCCCGCCTGGCCGACCTCCCGGGGAAGGTCCGCCTCGTGAAGGGCGCGTACGACGAGCCCGAGGGCATCGCCCACCGCGGTTCGACGGCGATCACGCGGGCGTACCGCGGGGCCCTCGAGTACATGTTCGAGCATTTCGAGGACGGCGTCGCCGTCGCCACCCACGACCCCGCGATGATCGACGCCGCGGTGTCCTTACACGACCAGCACGGCACTCCGTTCGAGTTCCAGATGCTGATGGGCGTTCGCGAGGACGCCCAGCGCGAACTGGCAGCCGAGTACGACGTCTGGCAGTACGTCCCGTACGGGAGCCGGTGGTTCGCGTACTTCACGCGACGCGTGGCCGAGCGGCGGGAGAACCTGGCCTTCGCGCTGCGCGCCGTGGCTGGCCTCGTCCGCTGAGTCGCCGTCGGCGGTCTCCGTCCCGCGTCCTCGACCTCGCGCGGTGAGGTGTCGGCGACCGGACGCGTTCAGGAGGTTCATTAGGCGGCGGCCCGCAGAGGTGGGTATGTCCTCCTGGAAGCGCGACTTCGCCTCGGGGCTGGTGGTGCTCGCCCCGCTTCTCATCATCCTCTTCGTCCTGAACTGGCTCTACTCCCAGGTCGCGGACCTGCCGCTGGTCGAGACCCTTCCCCAGCCGTGGGGCGTCGCCATCGCGCTCGTGGTGTTCGTGATGCTGGTCTTCTCGGTGGGCTACCTCATGCGGACCGCCATCGGGCGCCTCCTCGAGGGGCTGCTCGACGGACTCATGAACAAGCTCCCGGGACTGCGCGTGGTGTACAACGCCTCGAAGCTGGCCGTCGAGACGGCACTCACCGGGACCGAGGACCTCCAGAAACCCGTGAAACTCGAGACCTGGGAGGGGCTCCGGATGACGGCGTTCAAGACGGGCAAGACGACCGACGACGGCCGCGAGGTGCTCTTCCTGCCGACGTCACCGAACATCACCACCGGGTTCGTGGTCGAGGTCGCCCCGGAGGACTTCGAGGAGACCGACGAGCGCGTCGAGGAGGCGCTCACCCGGGTGCTCAGCGCCGGGTTCGGCGAGGAGGAGCCCTCCGGAGTCCCTGTCGAGGTCCGCGAGGAGGCGCCCGGGCGCGGCGAGCGCGCCCACGATCGTGGCGACTGAGCGCCGCCCGCGCGACCGTCGGGCCGCGCGACACGGCGCGGGCGCGGGACGCCCCGCTGCCCGTCACTCGACGTGCGTGAACCAGTCGTCGTGGCCGTCGACCTCGCCGGCGACGAGGTCGAAGAAGTGCGACTGGATCTCCTCGGTCACCGGCCCCCGCGAGCCGTCTCCGACCTCGGTGTCGTCGACCGAGCGGATGGGCGTGACCTCCGCGGCGGTGCCCGTGAAGAACAGCTCGTCGGCGCTGTAGAGCTGTCCGCGGTCGACGCCGGCCTCCTCGTGGACCTCGTAGCCGAGCTCCTCGGCCAGCGTGATGACCGACCGCCGGGTGACGCCGTCGAGGTTGCTCTCCGAGAGACTCGGCGTGTAGATCTCGCCGTCGCGCACCAGGAAGAGGTTCTCGCCGGGCCCCTCGGCGACGTTGCCCTCCTTGTTGAGCAGGAGGGCCTCGGTGTAGCCGTTGCGCTTGGCCTCCATGCTCGCGAGGACGCTGTTCACGTACGGCCCGGTGGTCTTCGCGCTCGTGGGGATCTGACTCGAGGCGTACTTCCGCCACGAGGAGACCATCACGTCGACGCCCTCCTCGATGGCCTCCTCGCCGAGGTACGCGCCCCACGGCCAGACCGCGACGGCCGTCCGGATCGGGATCTCCGTGGGCGCGGTCGGGTTGAGCCCGAGGCGGTCGTAGCCGTAGAACGCGATGGGGCGGATGTAACACGACTCGAGGTCCTGCCGGCGGATCAGCTCGGTGGTCGCGTCGGTGAGCGTCTCCGGGTCGTAGGGGATGTCGATGCCGTAGGGCGCCGCCGACTCGTAGAGGCGCTCGAGGTGGGCGTCCCACCGGAAGATGGCGGGACCCTCGTCGGTGTCGTAACACCGGACGCCCTCGAAGACGCCCGTCCCGTAGTGGAGGGCGTGGGTCAGGACGTGGACCTGGGCCTCGCCCCAGTCCACGAACTCCCCGTCGAGCCAGATCCGATCGACGTCCATGTCGGCGAAGCTCATGCTGCGGCCATCACCCGGCCGTGTAAAGAGTGTTGCCGGTCGCGCCGGGGCGGTATGTCGCGAGCCCGCCCGGCGGTGTGCCACGAGCTCGCCCGGTGCTCCCGGGGCGTCAAACGGACACGTCGACGCGCTCGCCGCGCTCGGCCGCCTCGTAGGCGGCCTCGAGGGCCGCGACGTCGACGAGCGCGTGCTCGCCGTCGGCGTGGGGCCGTCGCCCCGTCAGGACGCGGTCGGCGAAGTACGCCAGCTCCTCAGTCATCTGATCGACTCGCGGACCGTCGAGGTCCGCGGTGCTCTCGCCGACCGATATAGACAGTCCGCGGTCCTCCCACGGGAAGAAGGCCGGCTCGACGAGGAGCTCGCCCTCGCTCCCCACGACCCGCAGGTGACTCGAGCGGTGGGCGTTCTGGCTCGCGGTGATCGCGGCGTGGACGCCGCCCTTGTACCGCGTCGTGACCGCCGCGCGCTCGTCCGGGACGTCCGCGAACTCCTCCCCCCGGCTCTCTGCCTGTGCCGTCACCGAGACGGGGTCGGCGTCGAGGACGAACCGCGCGGTGTTCAGCGGGTAGATGCCGATGTCCATGAGGCTCGCCCCCGGTCCGACGAGGGCGGGGTCCAGGCGCCACTGGTCGGGGTCGGGAATCAGCTCGAGCAGCGGCTGGCACATGGACCCGTGGACCGCCACCGGCTCGCCGAGGGCTCCCGCCCGCACCAGCTCGCGCGCCCGGCGGACGACCGGCTCGGTGTGCATCCGGTACGCGACCATCAGGGTGACGCCGGCCTCCTCGCAGGCCGAGACGAGCGCCCGCGCCCGGTCGAGGCCCGCCTCCATCGGCTTCTCGCAGAGGACGTCCTTGCCGAGAGCGGCCGCGGCCTCGACGTGCTCGAGGTGGGTTCCGTTCGGCGTGCAGACGTACACCGCGTCGTACGCCTCGGCCGCCTCGCCCGCCGCGAACGCCTCGTAGGTCAGGGCGGCCCGCGCTCCGACCTCGTCGGCCACCTCGCGGGCCGCCTCCTCCCGGCCGCTCACGACGACCGTCGTCTCGCAGTGCTCGGCCGCGGCGGCCGCCGGGATGGCCTGCTCCCGGGTCCACCAGCCCAGGCCCACCATCGCGAACCGAACCGTCCCCGCGTCGTCGGGCGCCGTCGCCCAGTCCCGGCGGTCGAAGGTCTCGAGCTGTGTGATCAGGTCCATGTGTGACACTCACACTCCGCACACTTAGGCCCGACACCCCGTCGCCGTGGATTTATCAGCGTCGGGGGGCGACCAGCCGTCATGCACGGGTCAGCGTCGCGGCGTCGGCTGCTGCAGACGGCCGGCGTCGCGGGCACGGCGCTCCTGGCGGGCTGTGGCGGCGGCGACGGCGACGGCCAGTCGACGACGGCGGGCACGACCACCCTCCCGGGACTCGCGGCGTCGCGGGTCGACGTCCTGCTCCCCGAGACGACCTCCTTCTACTACGGCTGGATGGCCGGCTCCCTCCAGGAGATACTCGGCCACGTCGACGGGGTGGCCGACGCCTCGACCGTCCGCGACGCCGGCGGCGACGCGGCGACCCAGCGCTCCCACCTCCAGGCGGCCGAGGCGGCCGGTGCCGACGCGGTCGTGCTCGCCCCGGTCGCGGATGCGGCCCTGGCCGACGCCGTCGCGGCCGCGTCGGTCCCCGTCGTCGTGGCCGACCGCCCCGTCGCGCCGGACGCGCGGGCGTCCCTCGTCGCACACGACGACGAGCGGATGGCCCGGGACGCGATAGAGGTGCTCGGCTCCCTCCTCATCGAGGCCGACGCCCGGAGCAGCTACACCCTCGCCCACCTCGCCGTCGGGGGCGACGCCGGCGAGGACCCCGCGTACGGGGAGCGGGCCGCGGGGTTCGAGAACGCGCTGCGGGTGCGCTCGACGATGTCGACGGCCGAGACCGTCGCGGTGGCCGCCGACCCGGCGGCTGCGGCGTCGGCGGTCGGCGACCTGCTCGCCGAGTACGGCGAGGGCATCCACGGATTCTACGCCGAGGACGACCGGCTCGCGATGGGCGCCCACCGGGCGGCCGCCGACGCCGACGTGGACCCGTACGCGGTCGTCGGCATCGGGGGACGGCGCGCGTGGGTCGAGCAGTTCGGGGAGGGGCGCCACTACGGGACCGTCGGGCGGTGGCCGCCCGGCGTCCTCTCCCGCGCGCTCGAGGTGGCCAGCCTGGCGGCGAACGACGAGCAGGTCCCGGAGACCGCGGGCACCGCCGGCGTCCCGGTCACCCGGGAGTCGGCCGCGGGGTACCTCGACCAGGACTACGAGTTCGAGTGACGCCGGCCGGTCAGCCGAGCGCGGCGACGACGTCCCGCCCCTCGAGGAAGACGAGCCCGTGGCGGTCGGCGTAGTCCCGCGCGGCGGCGACCGAGAGCGCACCGCCCGAGTCGGCGTCGAGCATCTCGCAGACGACGACGGCGGGGGGCACCGACGCCGCGTCGGCCAGCGCGAGCGCCAGCTCGGTGTGCCCGCGCCGCTCGGCGAGCCCCCCGGCCGCCCCACGGAGGAGGTGGACGTGCCCGGGGACGCGGAACCGCTCCGCGAACGCCGCGGGCCCGTCGGCCGTCGCGGCGGCGTCGGCGAGCGCGCGGATGGTCAGCCCGCGGTCCTCGTCGGTGACGCCGGTGAAGGTGTCCCGGTGGTTCACGGTGAGCGAGAACGACGAGCGGTCGTCGTACCCCGGCTCGCCGCCGACCGCGGGGTGGTCGACGGCGTCGGCCGCGAACGGCAGCTCGAAGGCGTCACAGACGTCGGCGCCGAGCGCGACGCAGATCAGCCCGCCGGCGTCGCTGCGGAGCCGCGCCACGGCGTCGGCGGTCACCGCGCCCGCCGGGTAGACGAGGTCGACCTCGCCCTCCCGGTCGGCCGCGTCGTGGAGCAGTACCGGCTCGCCCGCGCGAAACGCCCGGACCGCCCGCTCCACGGCCGCGGCCTCCGGGCCCGCGGCGTCCTCCGCGGTGCGTTCCCCCGCCGCGCCCTCGACGACGGCCTCCTCGCCGCCCGGTCCCTCACCGCTCCTCGACACGGAGGCTCACCTCGTCGCCGTCGTCGATGCCGAGTTCGTCCCGTATCTTCTCTGGGGCGATGACCTCCAGCTGCGAGGCGTCGTGGTGGGTGCGCTCGGGGACGATGACGTGGGCGGGCTCGTACCCTTCGCCGTCGGCGACCACGGTCGCCGGATAACACGTCGCCGGGCCGTAGGTCCGGTCCTCGTCCTCCCAGCCCTCGATGGGGACCGCATCGAGGGCCGCCATCGCAGACCGGTCGCGCCGCGAGCGCTCGGCCAGGTCGACGTTCAGCGTCCCGGGGAACGGCTCGTAGCCCAGCCGCTCCGCGAACTGCGACATGTACCCCGGCAGCGAGATGTAGTGGCGCCCCTCGCCCATCCCGCTCGTGACGGTCCCCTCGAGCACGACCGGGGAGGCCTCCTCGAAGATGCGGCGGTAGTCCTCGTACTCCCGCTCGAGGGCGCGCTCGCCCGCGTCGGTCACCGAGACCAGCTGCCCGTCCGCGACGCGCTCGCGCTCGACGAGCCCCCCGTCCTCGAGGGACTGCAGCCGCCGGGAGGCGGTCTGGTTCGACGCCCCCAGCGCGGTCCCCAGCTCCGCACAGGAGACCTTCGTGGGCCGCGCCAGCGCGCCCTCCAGGGCGAGGAGCTTCAGCACCGCGAGCTCGGCCCGGCCGGCGACCGGCGTGCCCGCTGTCTCTGCCATGCGTGGCGGTTGGCGAAGGCGCCGCATAAGCGTACCGGACGTGAGACGGGACCCAGAATTGGGATGGGTGTCGCCGCTACGTGTGGGTCGGGCCGTCGGCCGCCCAGAATTCACTGCCGGGGCGCAACGCCGGCACCCACGTGTCCTCGGTCTTCGAGAGCAAAGCGATGCGGGACTCCGCGGACTCGGCGTGGACCTCGTGGGGGAGGTGGGCCGCCACGTCCTCGGCGAAGGCCACGACGTCGTCGTGGTCGGGCATCGCCGCGCGGTCGAGGCGGCTCCGGGAGTGGCCGACGTGCATGTACGCCTTCAGCTCCA
>JBDGTC010000023.1:0-34114 GCA_042217215.1 Halobacteriaceae archaeon | reverse complement strand
GCGGGCCGCCGCGGGCTCGTGGCCGGTGTAGGACTGCGCGCTCGAGAACTCGCTCGCCGGACCCCCCGGACAGTAGAGGCACTTCCCGTGGGGACACATCGCGGGCGAGGTCATGACCGCGACGGGGGTCACGCCCGACGCCGTGCGCACGGGCTTCCGACGGACGACGGCCGCGACCTCCTCGCGCCGGTCGTCGGGCGCGTGCTCGAGCAGCGCGGCGTTCTTCGGCACCGAGGGCGCCGAGTGTCGTCCGCAGGCCTCCAGCTTCGCCGACTCGAGGGTATCCCGGGTGACCTCGTCCGCGAGGATGCCCTCGACGAGCTCCTCGCAGGCGCGCCGGTAGGCCTCGCTCTCCGTCGGGTCGTCGCCCGTCGACCCGGGCCCGTCACCGGCGTCGTCCGTGGCGCCACCGCTCATGGGGGACACGAACGGCCACACCGCAGAAAGGTTGTCGGGTCGGCGCTGTCGCCGGCGGCGGTCCCGGTGGCGGAGCGCCCGGAAGCAGGCCTGTCAGGCCTGCGAACCGTCGCCGGAGCCGTCGGTCGTGGCGCGCACCGGCTCCTCGGCGAGCTGTGAGCCGACGACGGGGACCACGGCGTCCAGGACGGCCTCGCGCTCGCCGCGCAGGAACTCCACCCGGCCGCGGCGGCCGTTGCGGAGGCGCACGCCCGCCTCGGGGAGGCGCTCGGCGAGGGCCTCCGCGACGGCGCGCACGTCGAGTTCGCTGCCCGCCCGGAGCCGGAGGTCGTCGCCCCCGACGCCGACCGTCGCGACCGCGTCGTCCTCGGCGCGCCGGTGGAGCGCGTCCAGCAGCACCGCGGTCGGCGGGAAGTCGTACTGGTGGGTGTAGGCCTCGACGTCGAGCACCCGGACGCCGACCCCGTCGACCTCGTGGCGCTCGAGGTGGGGCGTCGCGGTGCGGAGCTCGTCGTCGAGGCGGTCGCGGAACTGGGCGGCGACGTCGCCCGCGAGGTCGGTCTCGTCGCCCCAGAGCAGGTCACGCACAGGCTCGCGCTTGGCCTCCCAGGACTGGAAGTACGCCTGGAGCGCGAGCGCCTCGCGCAGGTCGCGCACGTCGTCGGCATCGTAGCCGCGATCGGCCGCGAGGTCCGCGTACGTGGCCGGCGCGTCCGCCCAGTAGCTCACCGCGGGGAGGTGGGCGAGGTCGTCCGCGACGTCGGGCTCGGCCAGCGCGGCGACGGTCGCCGCGACGGTGGCGGCCGAGCGGTCTTCGACGCCGACGGCGACGTCGACCGCGTCGCGCACCGCGTCGTCGGGTTCGCCGGCCGCGACGACGAGGCGGTCCACGTCGTACACGTCGAGGAGGTCGAAGCCGTCGACCGACTCGGCGGTCTCGCCCGCCGCGGCGAACGCGACCAGCGGTCGGGCCTCGCCGTGGCGGGCCTCGGCGTCGAGCATGTCCGTGACGTCGTCGGTCGCGGCCGAGAGATCGTAGCTGTCCTCCGTGAGGGGTCGCCGCTCGAGGTAGTGGTACTCCGCGTCGGCCGCGGCGTGGACCTCGCGCACGAGGTCGAGGAGTGCGCGCTCGAGGGCCGCACCCGCGACGTAGCCGTCGACCGAGGCGGCGTGGCGCACGACGACCGGTCGGCCGTCGAGGACCGCGCGCCGGAGCTCGGTCGCGGTCTCGACGAGGTCCTCGCGGACCGCCTCGAGGGACGAGTCCTCGGCCAGCAGCTCCTCGCCCGGCGGCGCTGCCTGCTCGTCGAGGGCGGCCGCGAGGCGACCCACGACGGCCTCGCGCTCCTCGCCCGAGAGCACGTCGAGGGACTCGGTCTCCACCTGGAGCTCCCCGCGGTGGCGTTCGACGACGCCCTCCACGGCGACGACCGCACCCGCGTCGACGTCCGGGTAGGCGCGCTCGCCAGCCGCGACGAACGCCGCGCAGTCGACGCTCCCGGTCTCGTCGGTGACCTCGAAGATGGTCGGCCCGCCGGTCTGGCGGACGCTCGTCACCTCGCCCTCGAGGCGGACCCGCTCGCCGACGAGGTCCGCGAGGTCCTCGACGGGGACCTGCGCCGCCGGTGCCGGCGTCGTGTCCTCGGCCGCGCGCTCGGCGTCCGCCACAGGCGTTCCGTCGTCGACGGCGGACCCGGTCGCGTCGGATTCGCCCTCGTCGGGCGCCGCGCCCGCCTCCGCGCCGGTCTCGGTGCCTGTCGCCTCCGAGTCGGCCGCCCCGGACCCGGCCGACGCGGCGTCGGCGGCGTCCGTGGCGGCGTCACCCTCGGTGGGGCCTCGGTCCGCGGCGCCGGGGTCGCGCCGCCCGACCGGCCCCTCGGTCGTGCCGGGCCCGCGCTCGCCGGCGTCCTCGCTGGCCTCGTGGGCCGACTCGCTCGCCTCGAACTCGGACTCGTCGGCGTCGGGGTCGTGGACCAGGTTGTGGCGGAACTCCCGCGCCGACTGGCGGATGGACCACCCGAGGTCGACGTTCCCGTTGTCGTGGACGTCGAGCACCTGAACGTACACCTCGTCGCCGGGCTCCCAGTCGAGGGACTCCAGCCGGCCGTCGATCTCCGAGCGGTGGAGGAGGCCGGTGACGCTCTCGCCGACGTCGACGAAGACGCCGAAGTCGGCGAATCCGTCGACCTCGCCCCGGTAGTACCGGTTGCGCTCGAGCTGCCCCGGGTGGTTGCCCCGGAACTCGAACGCCACGTCCTCGGCGTGGCTCTCACAGACGCGTCCGTCGGTCGCCGTCCCGCAGATGACACACGTACCCATCGATACGTGTACGCAACCGTGCTGGCGTAAAACGATTGTCGATACGCCCGTGGACGCGGCGGAACCGGCCGGGACGCCACTCGCACGGCGGAGGCCCGGATGCGGGGCCGCCGTCGGCGACTCCGACCGGTCCGGGGCACTGCGCACGCGGCCGGCGGTCGGACACCGGCCGCTCAGAGCCCGAACAGCGCCGCCGCACCCGCCCCCGCCGCCGGGACCGCGCCCAGCCCCTGGTAGGCCCACCCGAAGGCCAGCAGGGCGCCGGGGGTCGAGAGCACCGTCGCCCGGGCCGGGGACACCCCGTGCCGGACCGCGATGCCGACGGCGAGGAGGGCCGTGGCGTAGAGCGCGCAGGCGTAGCGGAGCACGGGCACCGGGAGCCCCGAGAGCGCACAGGGGGCAGAGGCGTACGCGACGACCTGCACCGTCTCGCCGACGCCCGCGCGCGTGTCCGCCGGGGCGCCAGCGAGCACGGCGATGGTCTGGACGGCGGCGACGAGGTGGAGGCCGACCGGCGCGACGAACGCTGTCAGCCCGAGCCACGACAGCAGGTACGCCACCGGCGGTGGTTCGACGGCCAGCGGGGCCGACGCGGTGGCGGTGCCGAGCCAGCTCGCGGTCGCGACACCGGCGACGCAGACGGCAAAGGCCAGTCCCGGCGCCTGGTCCCCGGGGGCGACCCCGCGCTCGAAGAAGCGCGCGGGGCGCACGAGCACCTCGACCCACGCACGGGCGAGGCCCCGGACGCCGCGGTCCCGCCCGCCCGACACCGTCTCGACCCACCGTGTCATCGCCGGCGCTACCCCCGCCCGGGGCTAACGTGTTGCGCTCCGTCCCGTCGTCGACGGGGCAGTCCGCGAGGCGGGCGCGGACCCCGGGGACGGTCGATCGGTGGCGCCCCTGGATCCGGCCGCCGGTCAGTCGGTGGCACCGACGTTCTCGCCGCCCTCGAAGCTCATCGGATCGGGTTCGATGCGCGCGTACTGCACCGCGCGGCGTCCGAGCGTGGCGACGCGCTCGGCGAGTCCGTCGTCGACGAACTCGCCGTCGGCGACGGCGTCGCTCGCCCGCGGCACCGCGGCCTCGTGCGGGAGGACCCAGGCGTCGAGCGCGCGGCAGACCGACCGGAGGTGGTCGAGGGCCGTCACGGGAAAGCGCCCGCCCGAGACGGCGAGCAATCCAACGGTCTTGTTCTCGAACTCGTCGAACCCGCAGTAGTCGAGGGCGGTCTTCAGCGGCGAGGCGTAGGACCCGTGGTACATCGGCGTCCCCAGGAGCACGGCGTCGGCGTCGCGGACGCGGCGCGTCAGTTCGGCCGCGTCGCCGGCCGGGTCGCTGTCGGCGTCGTACACCGGGAGGTCGAGGTGCCGGAGGTCGACGAGGTCGGTCTCGGCGCCGAGGTCGGCGGCCCCGTCGAGCGCGTGCCGTAGCGCGACCCGGGTGACGCTCCCCTCGCGGAGGCTCCCGCAGACTGCCACGACCCGGACCGCGTCGTCGGCGTCCGTCGTCGGCGGAGCCCGGTCGCCCCCGTCCGAACGCAGCGCGCGGGTGGCAGACGGCGTGACGTCCGACTCCCGGGCCGGCGGTACGGTCGCCGTCAGTGCGTCTCCTCGGTCGCTGTCGGCCATGGAGCGACTGCAGTCGCCGCGCCCGTAAATGGCCCGGACGACGCGACGGACGGCCGGGAGCGCGCGGCCGGGCCGTCGGGGCCGGGCCGTCGGGGCGCTCCGGCCCACCCCTGCCGGTAAAGGTACCGATTACCTGGACATTTTCCGTGCCAGGGACCGGGTTAGGGGTGATGTCACGGACCCGTCGACGGTTCCTGACCGGCAGTCTCGTCGCCGCCGTCGCGAGCACCGCGGGGTGTGCCGGACTGGGCGGCCAGTCCGGGGATTCTGGCGGGACGACCACCGACGACGGCGGGAGTCCGACCGGCACCGCGGCACCGATCACCACGGCGTCCGACGACGGCGTCTACGTCGTGGCCCACGACATCGTCCGCGGGAACATCGAGGGCGTCGACCAGCAGGCGATGGTCGGCGCCCTCGCGAGCCGGTTCCGGCCGGGGCAGAAGGTCGTCTGGCGAATCGCGGTCGTCGACGGGGAGACGGGCGAGGAGGTCTCGCCCGCGACCGTGGACGACGTCTCGGTGGTCGTCGAGGGCGAGACGACCATCGAGGCGAAGTACGGGGTCCAGCCCCTCGAGTCCGAACTCGCGGAGTACCGGGAGTCCGACCGGTTCTACAGCGCGTCGTGGATCATCCCGGACGACTACCCGTCGGGGGCGGTCTCCTACTCCATCGAGGTCGACGCGGAACGGCCCGTCCACGTCGTCCACTTCGACACCGAGACGTCGCAGCTCTACGTCAGGGCGGCCCCGCCGATCGATGCCACCACGACCGCCGGGACCGCCTCCACGACCACGGGCGGTTCGTAGGCGAGCGGCGTCGCCCCACCCACGGACGGCGGAGCTCCGCCCGTCAGCGCTCCCGGAGCGCCGCCAGGGCGGGAATCTCCTCCCGACGCGTCGGGTCGAGTGCCTCCCGGTCGACGCCGCTCGGCTTCCCCTGCGTGGCTCTCATCCCGTCAGTGCCCGCCGTCCCGTCCGCGCCGACCCGGGCGGGTCGAATCGTGCGCTCGGGGGTGACGACGAGGTCCATCGGGACGTCGTGGGCCCCAGCGGCCACCGGCTCCTCGACCACCTGGCGCTCGTGGACCGTCGTCGCCGTCACTGTCTCGTCGTCGACGCGGTCGTACTCCCGGAGGAGCGCGAACTCGAGGTCGCTGTACCCCTCTCCCTTCCCCACGCGGGTGCCGTCCGCCGCCCGGACCGCGACGCTCCCGGAGACGATGAGGTCGACGGGTTCCACGTCGCCCGGCGGAACCGCGACGCCCGCGTCGGCGACCCCGCTCACCGTCGTCGCCGCGTCCACGTCGGCCACCGCGTCGGGGTCGAGGCGGTAGAAGCACTCCGCCTCGCTGAGGCGCGGGACCGGGACGTAGAGGGTCTTGCCGGCGCGGAGGGCCGCGCGGCGGACCGGGAGCTGCGGGGCGTCGGGGTTGACCTTGAGCACGTCTGCGGCTACCCACGCGTCGGTGGCGGCGAGGCGCTCGGCCGCCGTGTCCGCGCCGGCGACGTTCGGGATACGGCCGTGGGGCGGGTAGGGAAATCGCGCGACGCCCTCGCGCTCGAGGGCGTCCCACACCGACTCCCGGAGGGCCTGCTTGTCCACGCGCTCGTCCGCGGACTCGTCCATGGACGCGCCGACGGGCCCGGGGACCAATAACGCGGCGGACGGCGGCGCTCGGCACGCGGCCCGCCGTCACCGCCGCCGGTGTTATGGCCCGCCGGTCCCTCTCGCCGGTGATGCCGGGCCTCCCCGACGACACGCGTCTGGGTCACGTCGCCCTCCGCGTGCCGGACCTCGACGCGGCGGTCGCGTTCTACGAGACGGTGGTCGGACTGGCGGTGCTCGACCGCGCCCCCGAGGGCGAACCGCCGTCCGCCACGCTCGGTGCGGGCGGGGAGCCCCTTCTCGTCCTCCGCGCGCCGGCCGACGCGCCGCCACGCGGCCCCGCCGAGGCCGGGCTCTTCCACGCGGCGTTCCGGCTCCCCTCCCGTGCCGCTCTCGGGGACGCGCTCGCGAGGGTCCGCGAGCACGCGGCGCTCGAGGGCGCCTCCGACCACGCGGTCAGCGAGGCGCTGTACCTCTCGGACCCGGCCGGCAACGGCGTGGAGCTCTACCGCGACCGGCCCCGCGAGGCGTGGCCGACGACCGGCGGCCGGGTCGACATGGTGACCGAGCCGCTCGACCTGGAGGCCGTGGCCGCCGCGGCCGACGCGGACGGTCGCGGTCCGGACGACGTCCCCGACTCCGGGCGCGCGCCGCCGGGCACGGACCTCGGCCACGTCCACCTCGAGGTCACCGACCTGGCCGCGACGCGGGCGTTCTACGTCGACGACCTCGGGTTCGACGTGTCCGCGACGGTGCCCTCGGGGCTCTTCCTCGCGGCCGGCGGCTACCACCACTACGTCGGCGCGAACACGTGGCGCGGGCGAACCGCACCGGCGACGCGGGGCGCCCGCGGGCTGGCGTGGGTCGAGGTGGTGCTCCCGGACGCCGGCGCGCTCGCCGACTGCCGCGACCGGCTCGACGGCGCGCACCGCGACGTGACGCTTGCGGCCGGCGGGGAGCGGGGCGAGGGCGCGGAGCGGGGTGGGGCCATCACCGTGCGGGACCCCGACGGCATCGCGATTCTGCTGCGGTCGGCCGACGCGTCGGGGACCGGCGAACCGCGGTAGCGGCCGCGCTGGCCGATTCCGACGCCGCAAAGCCCCTCGAGCCCGTACTCGGGGCGATGACCGAACTCCTGCCCCTCCTGCCGGTGGGCGAGCCGTTCCCCCGGGGCGTGGTGCCCTACCTCGTCGGGGGGCTGCTCGTCGGCCTCGGCGTGGCGGCCATCTACCTCGCGACCGGCATCGCGGCCGGCGCGAGCACGTTCCTCGAGTCGACGCTCTCGTACGTCTCCGGCGCGCGGCGCTTCCAGCAGTCGCGCTTCGTCACCTCGCGGGACTGGCGGCTCGTGTTCACGGCGGGCATCCTCACGGGCGGCGTACTCTACGCCGTCGCCGTGCAGGGCGGGGCGTGGACCACCGACGTCCAGTGGTGGCGCCTGCTCGGCGGCGGGGTCCTCGTCGGCGCCGGGACGCGACTCGGGAAGGGCTGCACCTCGGGCCACGGCGTCTGCGGCGTCGGCTCGCTGGCGACCGCGTCGTTCGCGAACGTCGCGACCTTCCTCTCGGTCGCGGTCGGCACCGCGCTCCTCGTGCAGGCCGCGGGGGTGGCGCCGTGAGCGCCCGCGACGCCCCTGCCCGCGGCGCCGCGTTCCACGCCGTGGTCTACCTCGGCGGGCTCGTCTTCGGGCTCGGGCTGGCGGTGAGCGGGATGGTGCGCCCGGAGGTCGTCCTCGACTTCCTCCAGCTCGAGGACTTCGGGCTCCTCTTCGTCATGGGTGGAGCGGCCGCCGTGACCGGCGTCACCGTCGCGGTCGCGACGCGCTCTCGCGGGAGTGCTCCCCTGACCGGGACTCGGTACGCGCGGCGGCTCAAGCGCCTCGACCGGAACGTCGTCCTCGGCGGCGCCGTCTTCGGTGTCGGGTGGGGCGTCTCCGGCATCTGTCCCGGTGCGGCGTACGCGAGCCTCGGGGTCGGGAACGTGCCCATCCTCTGGGCCGTCGCGGGGATGTTCCTGGGCGCGTACGCCCAGGGCTACGTCCGCAGCCGCGCCGGGACAGCCGTCGAGGGCGCCGGCCCGCAGGCGTCCTGACCGCGGCGCGCGCCGCCACCCGGAGCACTGCTGGCCCCCGACGCGTCGACGCGTGGGTCGGGCCCGGAGCAGTCTTGCGGGAGAGACGCAAGCGCTTTTCCGCTCCCGGACCGTACACGACTGCGATGGCGGACTCGATGGCGGAACTGCTCGAGGGCGACCTGGAGTGTGAGGACCTGCTCGCGTGCTTCCACGACCTCGGGGACAGGGACCGCGAGGTGTTCGAGGTCCTCCACGCCGCCGACGGCCCGCTGACGGTGGACGAGGTGGCAGAGCGCGTGGACCGCGAGCGCTCGACCGCGTACCGCGCGATCCAGCGCCTCCGCGATGCGGGGCTTCTCACCCAGGAACAGGTCAACTACGAGCAGGGCGGGTACTACCACGTGTAGGAGCCGCGGGACGTCGAGACCGTCGTGCGGGAGATGCAGCGCACGCTCAACGACTGGTACGCGACCGTCGGCAGCCTCATCGCCGAGTTCGAGGAGACCGACGGCGAGACCGACGAGACGGACCCCGCGGCCGGACGGGGGCAGGTCGCCGACGAGCGGTAGCGGTCGCCGGGACGCCCGGACTTTTCAGGCCACGGCGCCTCTCTCGGCCCGTGAGCGACGAACGCATCGCGGTGTACGCCGACTACGTCTGCCCGTTCTGCTACCTCGGCCGCGGGTCCCTCGAGCGCTACCGTGCCGCCCGCGAGGAGCCCCTGGCCGTCGAGTGGCGGCCCTTCGACCTTCGCGCGGACGCGCGGAGCCCGGACGGCACCCTCGACGAACCCGGCGCCCACGGACCGCAGGGCGCGGCCCTCGAACGGGTCCAGGAGAGCGTCGCCGACCTCCGCGAGCGCTACGACGCCGACGAGATGCTCGACCTCGAGGCGGTCCCGGACGTCGACTCCCTGCGCGCCCAGCGCGTCTCGCAGTTCGTCCAGGAGCGCCACCCCGACCGGTGGCCGGCCCTCGACCGCGGCCTCTACGCCGCGCTCTGGGAGGAGGGGCGGGACGTGGGCGACGCGGCCGTCCTCGCTGACGTGGCGGCGGACGCCGGGTTCCCGTCGGGCGTCGTCGACGACGCGCTCGCCGGGGGCCCGTGGGAACCGCTCCGCGAGGCGTTCGCTGCCGCGCGGCAGGCGGGCGTGACGGGCGTGCCGACGTTCGTCGCCGACGGGCACGCCGCGCGGGGCGCGGTCCCGCCGGCCCAGCTCGAGCGGCTGGTCGAGGGCGCGGCCGACGCCGGCCCGGCGCCGTAGGCCGCCGACCCGCCGGTCGGTTTGCTGGCGACTATATCCCCTCCCGGCCCGTAGAGAGGACCATGCCAGAGGCGACCCTCTTCGAGACCGAGGAGCGTCACGACCGGGCAGAGATCGCGGCGTACCTCCGCACCGTCGCCGACCGCCTCGACGCGGGCGAGCGCCTGACACTCGCGGCCGGCGACGAGCAGGTCACGCTCGCCGTGCCGGCAGAGGCCACCTTCGAGGTGAAAGCGGAGCGCGAGGGGCCGGCCGACGGGCCGGGAGAGCTGAGCGTCGAGTTCGAGATCGAGTGGGAGGAGGGCGCGGGGGAGGGCGGGCTCGCCATCGAGTGAGAGACCGGCGAGTGGCGAAGTCCGTACGGTTTCACGAGATGCGACGAACGAACTCTGCGGGGGGAACGATATCGACGTCCCTGAACGACCCGACTACGAGCACGTCCTCGTCCCCGGCGACGACGTACTCGGCATCAGCAGCGAGTGCGACCTCCAGGAACGTGTCGTCGTCTGAATCCCGGACGATGTCGAGAGACTCCTCGGGACGAACGATGTCGGCCTCTCGCCTGAGAATGGCGAGGTACTGAACGCGGTCGGACTCGGTGAAGGGGAGGTGGTCGTACTCCATGACGCGTTCGAGTTCGGTGAGCGTGTCTGCCGACGCTACGAGACGGATGTGCTCGTCGAACGTTGCGAGCAGGGCCTCGAGGGGCGGTCCACCGAACCCGAGTGCGGACACCAGAACGTTCGTGTCGAGGACTACTCCGAGCGTGCCCATGCGATGGCGTCCTCGATGGTCTCTTCGGTGACGCCCTCCTCCTCGAAGCGGTGTCGCGTCCGTTCTGCGAGCACGCGGAGTTCCGCCTCGGAGTCCGCCGGTCCCTCCTCGGCACCGAGACGGACCGCGAGGGCTGCGAGTGCCATCGCTCTCGTACTTCCGACGCCGCTCGCCCCCGTTTCGGAGTCGACGGCGGTGTACTCGCCGTCCGCCTCCCGTATCTCGACGGTGGCACTCATCCTGTTTCCTCGTACGGGTCCATCGGTGGTAAATGGTCGCACCGGACCCTTCCCCGATTACCGACTGAGACGGACGACCGACCCCGAGCCCCGTCCATCCACCTCGACCAGCCCGTCGTCCGCGAGGTCCGCGAGCAGGTCCCGCAGCCACGCCCGGTCGTGCTCGCCCTCGGGGCCGAAGTCGACGGCGACCCGCGGGCCGAGGTCCGCCAGGGCGAGTTCGCCGTGCTCGCCGAGCGCGCGGACCACGCGACCGCGCATCTGCCGCCGGCTGCCCTCGAAGCTCGGCTGGGTCGGCACGTCCGGCGCGGTGAAGTCGCCGGTCCGGTACGCCACGCAGCGGTCCCGCCACGGGCAGTCCGCCTCGTCGCAGGCGGGCGTCTGCCCGCAGGCCACCCCGCCGAGCTCCATGACCGCGTTGTTCCAGACGCGGGACTCCCCCGCGGGCATGAGCGCGCTCGCGGCGCGTTCGAAGGCGGCGTCGTCGTCCGGGACGTCGAACGCGCGGTGGAGCACGCGCTTCACGTTCGTGTCCACGACCGCGTCGCCCGCGTCGAAGGCGAAGGAGGCGACGGCGTTCGCGGTGTACGGGCCGACGCCCATCAGCGCCTGGAGCCCCTCGGGGTCCCGGGGGAACGCGCCGTCGAACTCCTCGAGGACCTGCGTCGCGGCCTCGTGGAGGTACCGTGCGCGGTTGTTGTACCCCAGGGACTGGTCGCTCCAGAACGCCACGACGTCCGCGCGGTCCGCGGCCGCGAGGTCGCCGACCGTCGGCCACCGGTCGAGGAAGGCCTCCCACGCCTCGACAACGCGGCCCAGCTGGGTCTGCTGGCTCATCACCTCGCAGACGAGGATGGCGTAGGGGTCGGTGGTCTCGCGCCACGGGAACGCGCGGTGGTCGTCCTCGTACCACGACACGAGCGCCGACCGCGCGGCGGGGAGGTCGACGCCGTCGAGGGTGCCGGGGAGGGACTCGCCGGCGGCGTCGCCCACGACGTCCTCGGTGTCCCCGGTCCCGGTGTCCCGGGACCCGGGCTCCTCGGATCCACCCGTGTCTGCGTCGGCCGCGCCCGTCATCGCCCGCCCGTTCCGGGACCGCCGCATTATGTCTGCCGCATCCACACCCACGGCGCCCGCGAGCACGCGAGGGACGGGCCCGTCGTCGCGACCGGTCGCAAGTCGTATGCCCCGCGCCGCCGAGGCTGGCCCATGAGCCTCGAGGACCTCGACGACGACGTCACGGCCGCGAACGGCGACCTCCGCGAGCTCGAGGTCGACCTCGACCGGGAGAGCCGGACCGAGCTGGCGATGCTCGTCGCGGCGCTCGATCCCGGCGACCCGAACGAGCTGGTGAACCGCGCCGTCCACCTCCTCTTCCAGTCCACCGTCGACACCGGGAAGCTCGACTTCCACCTCCGCTCGAACTACGACGTCACCTACGACGAGTACCTCTCGGGGATGACCTTCGAGGAGATGACCGGCGAGGCGCCGGTCGGCGAGGGGCCGACCGGCGACGACGACACGCGCCACTACCAGTACTGAGCCGGCGGCCGTGGAGCGCCGCGCCGGGTCGGGCTACGGCCCCGTCGTGACGAGCAGCGCGGCCGCGCCGGCCACCGCGAGGAGCAGGGCGCTCCGCGTCCCGACCTGGCGGCGGAACGCGCGGGAGGGGCCCGCCGCTGCGAGGCCAGCCTTCACCACGACGCTGGTCGCGATGGCGATGGCCACCGCCACACCCGCGGGGCCGGCGTCGAGGGAGCCGGTGCGGTAGAGCACGACGGCGGTCGTCGTCGCGCCGGCGCTCGAGACCAGCCCGGAGAGGGCCGCCGCGGCGTAGAACCCCGCGACGCCGAAGCTCGCCTTCGCGGCCCCGCCGCCGACGATGACGACGAGGAAGAGGAAGCCGAAGGTGAGCGCGTTCCGCATCGAGAACGGCGCGTCGAGGTCGACGGCGCTCCCGCCGGACCAGTCCGCGCCGAGGAACGCCAGCGCGACGCTCGTGACGAAGACGGCCGCCGCCGGGACCGCCGCCTCGAGGAGGAACACGCCGTTGGCGGTGAACACCACCACGATGAGCAGGTTCCGCACCGCCATCGCGGCGTCGGCGAGCAGCACGCCCGCGGTGGCGAAGCTGACGTCCGCACCCGGCTCGGCGGCGTGCTCGCGCATCGCGCCGACCACCGCCGTCGAGGAGGCGAGACCGCCGAAGAAGCCCGTGATGGCGAGTCCGCGACTCCCGTAGAGGCTCACCAGCGCGTAGTTCACGATGCCGAGGCCGGCGACGAACACGACCAGCAGCCAGACGACCCGGGGCTCGAAGGCCACGGACGACCCGCCGATCCCCACCCTGACGGCGTCCGCGGGCAGGAGCGGGAACACGACGAACGCGAGGATGGCGAACTCCGTCACCGAGCGCAACTCCTCCCGGGTGAGCCCCCACGCGAACCCGTGGAGCTCGCGCTTGAACACGAGGAGGATCGAGCTTCCGACCGCCACCACGGTCGCCGCGAGCGCCGCGCCCGTGGCGACGAGCATCCCCACGCCGTAGGCGACGAACAGAGACACCGCGGTCGTGAGGTGCAGCCCGCGCTCCTCGTCGTGGAGGCCGCCGGCCATCAGCGCGGCCGCGAGGACCGTCACGAACAGGCCGCCGACCCCCGCGAGCACCGGCGGGCAGCTCCCGGCCGAGCAGGTGGTCTTGTCGTAGAGGGTCAACAGCGCCCCGAGCGCGCTCACGAGCCCGAACGTCCGGATGCCCGCGGCCTTCTGTGACCACTCCCGTTCGAGTCCGACGAAGAGCCCGAGCCCGGTCGCCAGCAGCAGCTGGACGATGGGGTCGGACAGCGACGGCGAGAACGCCGACACCGGGTCGGGCACGTCAGCAGCTTCGTCCCGCGCGGGGTAAATAATCGGGGCAACTCGCCCGGGCGGAGAGTCGAGGCAGCCTCGCCGGGCCGAAGGTATTTGGCGGTCGCTGCCGCCCTCACCCCATGGCGTTTCCGTACGAGATGAGCCGCGCCCGCGCCGCGTGGTGGGCGGCGGGGACCGCGCTCCTCCTCGCGCTCGCCCACGTCGTCTACTCCTTCGTGGGCACCTTCGTCTTCGGCGTCTTCATCTACTACGCGACGCGTCCCGTCCACCGGCGGCTCGACCGCCACGTCCGGTACCGGAGCCTCTCCGCCGCGCTCTCTCTGTTCCTGCTCGCGCTCCCGGCGCTGTTGCTCGTCGCCTACACCCTCGCCATCGGGCTCCAGGAGTTCGAGAAGGTCGCGACGCAGGTGGACGTGGGGCGGCTCGAGGACGTCCTGCGGCCGTACATCGACCTCGCGAGTATCGCGAAGGACCCCGAACAGTTGCTCGACCAGCCCGACCTGATGTCCGCGCTGCAGGCCGTACTCCGTGACGCACTCGGCTACCTCGGGTTCGTCGGCACCGCCCTCCTCCACCTCTTCGTGATGATCACCATCGCCTTCTACCTCCTCCGGGACGACCGGCGGCTCGCCCGGTGGTTTCGGACCCGCTTCGTGACCGACGACTCGCCGCTCCAGGCCTACACCGTCGCGGTCGACCGCGACTTCAACAACATCTTCTTCGGCAACATCCTCAACGCGGCGCTCACCGCGGTCATCGGGGCCATCTCGTACAACGCCCTGGCGATGGCGGCCCCGCCGGGCGTCCGGATCCCGTATCCCACGCTCCTGGGGCTCCTCACGGGCGTCGCGAGCCTCGTCCCCGTCATCGGGATGAAACTGGTCTACTTCCCGATGACGGCGTACATCTTCTACCTCGTCCGGACCGACGTCCAGTTGCTCTGGTTCCCGGTGACCTTCGCCGTCGTCTCCTTCGTCGTCGTCGACGTCATCCCGGACCTCGTCCTCCGGCCGTACGTCTCGGGGCGCGGTCTCCACCTCGGGATGGTGATGCTGGCCTACATCTTCGGGCCACTGCTCTGGGGGTGGTACGGCATCTTCCTCGGTCCGATGCTGCTCGTCCTCGTCGTCCACTTCACCCGGCTCGTCCTCCCCGAGCTGTTGCTCGGTCGCCCCATCCGCCCGGAGGTCGTCGACCCGGACCTGCTCGACGGCCGCCCCACGTCGGCCAGCGGTGGGGGAACGGCGCCCGACGGCGAGAGCGACGATCGCAGGTCCGGTGACACCGGCGGCGGAGCGGCGTCGGGTGCGGGAGAAGAGACGGACCGTGACGGGCACGCGGGGAGCCCGGGCGACCAGGGTGAGGACGGGTCAGACGACGGAGCCGAGCGGTCCGACGACGGACTCGATGGACCCGACGACGGAGCCGAGCGGTCCGACGACGGGGACGGGAGCGACGGCTCGGACGGTCTCCCGTCCACCTGACCGCCCGACTCACTCGACGTCGGCGTCAGTGGGCTCCGGCAGGCGCGAGCCGTCGCGCGGGCAGTACCGCACCGCCCGGTCGCGGGTGCTGAACGAACACGTCGGACACGTTCGCTCGGGCGGCCCCTTGTCGCCCCGCTGCAAGAACAGGACGGGGAGAAACGGGACCACGAGGAGGACGAACGGCTGGTCGAACACGAGCCACGCCACGGCCGTGATGGCGAGGCTCGCCGTGACGCCGACGACCGCGGTCAGGAGCCGGCTGCGCACGAATCAGAGATCCACGTAGCCGTCCTCCCACTCGCGGCGCGCGGCGATCTCGCGGCGCCCGCGCTGGGTCACGGCGTAGTAGTTCGTCCGCCGGTCGAGCTCGCCCTTCTCGATGAGCCCCTTGTCGACGAGCGTGTCGAGGTTCGGGTAGAGTCGTCCATGATGGATTTCTGTCTCGTAGTACTGTTCGAGCTCCTCCTTGATCGCTAGCCCGTGTGGCTCGTCGAAGCCCGCGGCGACGTACAGCAGGTCGCGCTGGAAGCCGGTCAGGTCGAACATCCTTCTCTCTGTTGATAACTGGCCGACTGGGCTATAAAAGTATCGCCCGGTTGAGCCGACTCGCCGTCGTTCGAAAAGGAAGCGGCCGAAATTCGGCCGCTTGCCGCCCTGAATTGGTCCCCGCTGACGCTTCGGCCCTCCAAGCGAAGCGCCACATGAATTGTCTGGTCGATACACCATAAATCTTTGTGATGCCCCGCATCCGGCGACGCTACCGACGCCTCCCGGGCGGGTGACACCCGCGCCGGCTCCATCCGGCCGCGGGTTCGGGACGGCCGGGAGGTTCCGGCCGGCCGCGGGGTTCCGAGCGGCAGCGAGGTCCCAGCCGAGGAGCCGTCCCGGTGAGACGACTTTATCCGGTGGCGGGCCCGACCCGGGACCATGGAGATACGGGGCCGCCGCGAGTGCCAGTCCTGTGGGACGCGCTGGTCCTACTACGACACGGGGGCCGTGACGTGTCCGGACTGCGGGAGCCCGCACAGCGTCGGCCTCGAGGACGAGCGACGCCTCCACACCGCGACGGCGGGGTCCCTCGACCTCTCGGCCGCGCGCGAGGCCGCGGCCGCCGACCGCTTCGCCGAGGCGGCCCGGCTGGCGGAGGACGCGGCGCGGTCGTTCGTCCGGGATCACGGCTTCGTCGACGGCGGCGTCCTCCAGCCACTCGACGACCGCTTCGTCGCGACCCAGGAACTGTGCTTCGCCGCCGCACTCCTGGCCGGCGGCCGGACACCCAGCGACGCCGAGCGGCGGTACCTCCTCGCGCTCCTCTCGGGAGCTGCTGAGGGGGAACGACCTCCCGCGGAGGCGGTGCCGGCCGGTGCGCACTCGGCACGGGGGCTGGCGGCCGCGGCAGCGGTCGCCGCGTACCGGCGGGACCTGCTCCGGTGGCGCGACGCGACCGACGCCGACCTCCCGCCGGCCGCCACGCGCCTCCTGGGCCGCCTCGCCGACCACCGGAAGCGCGTCGACGCCCTCGACGGGGCGGTCCCGCCCGCGGATGCCGATGCGCTCGTCGCCGCGGCGCGGGCACTCGGGGCGTCCCTGCTGGCGCTCGACGCCGGGGGCGGGACCGCGGACGCAGGCGCCGGAGACGGACCGGCCGACGGAGTTCCCGAGGTCGACCGGGAGCACCTCGAGGCGGCGCGGGCGAGCCTGGAACGCTTCGAGCCCTGACGGGGGACCCGCTCCGGTCGGGGTCGGCCGCCGGGCGGACGAGGGCGCTCAGGCCGACAGGAGGCCGACGTCGACGTCGTGCAGACGGCTCGCCGCCGCCACGGTGTTGTACAGCAGCATGGCCCGGGTCATCGGGCCGACGCCACCCGGGACCGGGGTGATGTGACTCGCGACCGCCTTCGCCGACTCGAACTCGACGTCACCGACCGTCTCGCCGTCGACGCGGTTGAACCCGACGTCGATCACGGCCACGCCTTCGGAGAGCATCGAGCCGTCGACGAGTTCGGGGACCCCGGCGGCCGCGACGACGACGTCCGCGTCGCGGGTGTGGGCCGCGAGGTCGGCCGTGCGGGAGTGACAGACGGTGACGGTGGCGTTCCCGCCCTCGGCCTTCTGGAGCAGGAGGTTGGCGAGGGGCTTCCCGACGATGTTCGAGCGACCGACGACGGTCACGTCCGCGCCCGCCACCTCGACCCCGGCGTCGGCGAGGAGGTACTGCACGCCGTGCGGGGTACACGGCTTGAACCGCGGGTCGCCGCGGACGAGGCGGCCGACGTTCTCCGGGTGGAAGCCGTCGACGTCCTTCCGCGGGTCGATGCGGCGGACGACCTCGCTGTAGTCGACGTGGTCGGCGACGGGGCTCTGGACGAGGACGCCGTGGACCGACGGGTCGTCGTTGAGCTCCGCGAGGACCTCGTACAGCCGGTCGGCGGGCGCGTCCGGGTCGACGTCGACGTGGGTGCCGTCGATGCCGACCTCCTCGCAGTCCTGCTGCTTGAGCGAGACGTACGTCTCGCTGGCGGGGTCGTCGCTCATCAGGACGGTCGCGAGTCCGGGGCGGACGCCCGCCTCACCGAGGCGGTCGATGGCCACAGACAACTGGTCGCGGAGGTCGGCGGCGACGGCGGTGCCGTCGATGACGGTCGTCATTGCGAGGAACGGTGCGGGCGACGGAAATCAATCCACCGAAGGGACGACGCGCGGACAAGGGGCGGCGGCCACGGCGCTCGGAGCGGCGCCGAGAACGCGCGCGGGCTACTCGTACAGGGGGTGCGCCGCACAGAGCGCGTCGACCTCCTCGCGGGCCGCCGCGGCGACGGCGTCGTCGTCGGGCGCCTCCACGACGCGGTAGATGACGTCGGCGACGGTGTCCATCTCGTCCACGCCGAACCCGCGGGTCGTGAGCGCGGGGGTGCCGGCGCGGATGCCACTCGGGTTGAACGCGGAGCGTGTCTCCCCGGGGACGGTGTTCGCGTTGAGAACCACGCCGGCCCGCTCGAGAGCCGCCTCGACGTCCTTCCCGGTGGTGTCGGGGTGAGAGGGTCGGAGGTCGACGAGCACGAGGTGGTTGTCCGTGCCGCCCGAGACCAGCGAGAGGCCACGCTCCTGGAGGCCCGCCGCGAGCGCCTCGGCGTTCCGGACGGTCTGCTCGGCGTACTCCTCGAACTCCGGCTGGAGGGCCTCCTCGAAGCCCACGGCCTTGCCGGCGACGTTGTGGAGCAGGGGACCGCCCTGCATCCCGGGGATGACGGCGGAGTCGATGGCGTCGGCGTGCTCGTCGCCGGTCATCACGATGCCGCCTCGCCCGGCGCGGATGGTCTTGTGGGTCGAGCCGGTGACGAAGTCCGCGACACCGACTGGCGAGGAGTGGACGCCGGCGGCGACGAGACCCGTGACGTGGGCGATGTCCGCGAGGTGGTACGCGCCGACGTCCTCGGCGACGGCCTGGATGCGCTCCCACTCGACCTCCCGGGGGTAGGCGCTGTAGCCGGAGACGACCATGTCGGGGTCGAAGCGCTCGGCGGTCTCGCCGAGGCTGTCGTAGTCGAGGTAGCCGGTCTCGGGGTCGACCTCGTAGTGCTCCACGTCGTAGAGCTGCCCGGCGAAGTTCGCGCTGTGGCCGTGCGAGAGGTGCCCGCCGTGGGTCAGGTCCAGCGAGAGGATCCTGTCCCCCGGCTCGAGGACCGCGAAGTAGACGGCCATGTTGGCCTGCGAGCCGGAGTGGGGCTGGACGTTGACGTGTTCGGCGCCCCACAGCTCCGTCGCGCGCTCGATGGCGAGCTCCTCGATGGTGTCGACGTGCTCGCAGCCGCCGTAGTAGCGCTTGCCCGGGTACCCCTCCGCGTACTTGTTCGTCAGCACGGAGCCCTGGGCCTCGAGCACGGCCTCGCTGACGTGGTTCTCGCTGGCGATCATCGCGAGCGTCGAGCGCTGCCGGTCGCGCTCGGCCGCGAGCGCGTCGGCCACCGCCGGGTCGACCGCCCGGACTGCGGGGGTCGCGAGGGGGTCGTCGTCCATGCCGCTGGGTGGGAGGGGCCCACAGTAAACAGTCCCGGTTCGGGTGGCGGCCGGAGCGGGGCCGCTCCGCGCGGCGCCCCGCCGGACGGCTCGGTGCGCGGATCGCTCCCTCCGGGACCGGGCCCGGCCTCCTTCGATGATGAAGGTGAGACGACCCGGTGTCTTGCGCCCGTCCGACGCCGGACGGACACCCGCGACAGAACTAAATGAACTCCCGGGCAGTCACGGGGCGTGTCACGGTGGACTGCGACGGACGGAGCGCTCCGCGTGTGCCGCGGGGACGAGTGCGTCCTCTCGGTCCCGGCGACGGGACCGGCGGCGCCGTCTCCCGTCGAGCACGTCGAGGACGCCACCCATCCGACGGTCCGAACCCGGTTCGCGGGCCTCTCCCTCCCCCGCGGCCCAACCGCGGTCCGGGACGCGACGACGGGCGCGACGACCGACCTCCCGGCCGGGTCGAACCTCGCCCTTTCGGACCCGAAGGCGGACGACACGGCCGCCGAGACAGCCCGCGAGGGGTGGGGCGGGGCCCACGTCGTGGCCGTCGACGTGGGGGCGCTCGACGCGGCGTCGCCCGGTGCGCTTCTCGTCGCTCGCATCCAGGGGGCGGCGTCGCTCGAACACGAGCGGGGCTCCCGGACGGACCTCGCACTCGACGGGAGGGGGTCGGTGACGCTCACGTTCAGGGCCGGGTGGGACGGCCCCCTCGCCCCACCCCCCACCCCGGCCGGGGCCGCGGCGGCCGTCACCGAGGCCGCTCGGCACCACCCGACGGCGACCGCGGCCCGCTCGCTCCCCGCACTCCGCGCCGGCGTCCCCAACATCGTGCTCGGGGATGGGGAGACGGCCGACGGGGCGCCCGCCCGCCGGGACTCGGCCGCCGCGGCCGACGCCGGGCTGGCGGGGCCGGCGGGCGGAGACGCCGCGATGGACGGTGGCGAGGCGGGGGCGCTCGCCGGACCCACTTCCGACGGCGACGGAGGGGCCGTCACGGAGGTCCTCCGTGGGCCGGTAGCCGCCGGTGGTGTCGGCCGGTCCGGTTCGTCGCTCACCCTCACCGTCCCTCCCTCGTTCGAGGCCGTGTACGCGGTCGCGAGCCTGGCCTACTACCTCGGCGCCCGGGTAACCTGCGAGGTCGACGCCGAGCCGGCACTCTCCACTCCGGACGGCACCGTCGCGCTGGCCGTCGGCGACGACGCTGACGGGGGCCGTGAGCCGTCGTCGCTGCTCGAGCGCGTGGTGTGGCTGGACGCGCTGGTTCGCGAGGCCGGCGGCGCGACGGCACCACCCGAGACGGGGCTGCTGGGCGACCTCGGTCTCTCGCCGTCGCTCCGGGACGAACCGACGGCCGCGCGGCTCGAGCGGTACCTCGCGGTCCCGTTCGAACGCGTGGCCGACCGGCTCCCCGAGTGGCACGTCGCGACCTACGTCGCCCCCCGCGCCGGGTCCATGCCCGCGCTGACCGGCGTGCTCTCGCGGGTCAGCCACGTCCACCCGCCGGTGTCCCACGAACTCACCGGCCGCGAGCTGATGGAGCGCACGCTGGACGACTTCTACCGGTCCGACGGTCCGCCGGGGACGCGGGCCCGGACGCCGGTCGACGTCGTCCGCCCCGAACTGCGGCGCGCACAGCTCCACGGGTGGGCGGCCGACGGGACGCCCCTCGACGTCTACAAGCTCGTCCCGGGAGCGTCGGACCCGGACGGGTCGAATCGCGACCGGGAGACGTGCGAGCGGTACGTCACCGTCGTCCACAACGAGGCGGAGATGCGCGCGGAGGGTGTCGACGCAGCCGCGGCGTATCGCGACGCCGGCGGGACGGTCGTGCGCTCTGTCGCCGACCTCACCGCGTCCGAGCTCCGCGAGGAGTTCCAGCGCGCTCCGGACCTCCTCCACTTCGTCGGTCACTGCGACGAGGCCGGCCTCCGGTGCACCGACGGCCACCTCCCCGCGTCGTCGCTCGACGGCGTCGACGTCGGCGCGGTCTTCCTCAACGCGTGTGGATCCTACCACGAGGGACTCGCGCTCGTCGAGGGCGGCGCACGCGCGGCCGGGGTGACGTTCCGGAAGGTGCTCGACGGCCAGGCCCGCACCGTCGGGACCACGTTCGCGCGACTTGTCGCGGCGGGCTTCCCGTTCGATCGCGCCGTGGAACTCGCCAGGCGGCGGATCGTGATGGGCAAGGACTACGCCGTCGTCGGCGACGGCACGCACACCCTCTTCCCGGCCGAGCACCACTGCCCGACCGTGTTCTCCGTCGCGGCGGCGGGCGAGCGGCCGGGCCCGGACGGCGACCCGCAGCCGGCGTGGGAGGTTCGCTGTGAGGGGGCGGGCGTCCCCGGTGTCGCCGGGACCTACCACCCGCCACACCACGACGACGGCGCGCGACGATTTCGCGGAGCGCCAGCACCGCGGACGATGGGACAGGACGGTCTCGATCGGCTCCTCGGGGACGCCGACCGGCCGGTCAGACACGACGAGGGGTTCGCGTGGAGCGACGAGTTCCGCACTCGACTGGCCGACGGCGGCCACCGCTGAAGCACCGCGGCGGTTCGTCGCCGTCGCGCGCCGTACCGTTCGATTTCCAGCAGAAAGGGAGGGTAAAAATTAAAAGGGCGTGTCGCTAATGGAACGATATCCATGGAGACGAATCTGCTTGGACTCGACAGGGAGGAGTTGCTCACGCGCGTCCTCGAGGACGCGACCGGACCCGTACTCGTCGTCAATCCCGCCCCGGCGGTCGTCGAAGCGACGGTCGCCGCGGGCGCCGCACTCGCGGGCGACCATCCGACGATCCGGGTGCTCGCCGACGAGTCGACGCTGAAGACCGTCTTCGCGGACTTCATCCAGGCCAGCCGGGCGGCCGACCTCGTCGAGTCCGGCCACCTCTCGCTCCGGACGAGCGAGTCGCTCCCCCAGAACGCGGTCGTCGTGACCGACGACGCCGTCGTCGCACTCGTCACCGCCGACGAGAACGTCGGGGGACTCGTCGCGAGCGACGCCCCGTTCGTGGACGAGGCCGTGGGTACGTACACCGACGACTGGGAGGCCGCCGACGAGTACGGCCTCCGGACGCCCGCCATCAGTACCGTCCGCTCGACGATGGACGACGAACTCGGTCCCGACGTCACCCACGACTTCGACGGGGTCCTGGCGTCGCTGGAGACGGCCCGCGGTGACGACGACGACCTCGACGAGGTCACCGTCAGCCTGCTGGTCGCCGCCCGGAACGAAGAGCTGCTCTACGACGTGAGCAAGTGGGGCGAGGACGTCGGCATCGCCTCGAAGGCGACGTTCTCCCGGACGAAGACCCGCCTCGAGGACCGGGGCATCATCGACACCGAGAAGGTCCCGATCGAGGTCGGTCGCCCGCGGCTCCGCCTGAAGCTCGCCGACGAGCGCCTCCAGGAGGCAGACCCCGCCGACCTCGCGAGCGTCGCCCAGTCCGTCCTGGCGTCCTGAGACGGTCGCCCACCGTCTCCGGACGCGGGCACCGCTCCTCTCGACGCCACCGCGCTGTCTTCCACACTCTCCCACGCGTCCACTCACCCCACGCTTCCACCGCTTCGTTCTGCACGCTCTCCCGGCACCGCGACCGTCCGCGACACCCCGCTCGGTCGCGCCACGCCCACCGCCGCCCTTTATGGCGCCCCCGTCGTAGCGGCCGGTCATGCCCGAGGAGTCCGGCGCCGGGGGACCGGTGGCGCCAGCGGACGTCCTGGTCGTGGGCGAGGGACCCGCGGCCACCGCCACAGCGGCAGCACTCGAGGACGCGGACGCGGCGGTCCACCGCGGCGACGTCGCCGCCGTCGCCGACGCGGACCTGGCCGTCGTCACCGGCGTCGCCGGCGCCGACGGGTTCGACGCGGCCAACGACCGGGCGCTGGCGGGTGAGACGCCGTGGCTGGCCGTGACCGCGAACGGCGTCGGCACGCGGCCCCTCGAGGACGTCGCGGCCGCCGTGGCTGGCTTCGCGCCGGGCGCCGGCTGTCTCCGGTGTCTCGATCACCGACTGGCCGCCGCGAGCGACGCCGGAGCCGACCCCGGCGAGGGCGGCGATGCGGCGGCGACCCGGGCCGACCACCGCCTCGCCGGTGCCATCGCGGGTCGCGAGGCGGTGCGGAGCCTCGACGGCGACCCGTTCACGGGCCTGATCGAACTGCCACACCGGCGCCGGACGTTCCTGCGGGTCCCCACCTGCGAGTCCTGCACGCCGGCGCGCGACCGCACGCTTTCGCGCGGCGGGGAATCCGTCGACCTGTCGACCGCGGCGGCACGGGTCGAGCGCGCGGTCGACGACCGCGTGGGGCCCGTCGCCGCCGTGGGCGAGCGGGAGTCGTACCCCGCACCGTACTATCTCGCCGTCCTGTCGGCGACCGACGGATTCAGCGACGCCGCCGCGATGGGGAAGGCCGCCGGCGTCGACGACGACTGGGACGCCGCGTACGTGAAAGCCGTCGGCGAGGCCCTGGAGCGCTACGCCGCGGGGGTGTACCGGACCGACGAGTTCCGGTCGGCGCCCCCCGCCGACCTCCCGGACGCGGTCGCGCCGTCGGTGTTCGTGCGGCCGGCGGACGCGCCCCCGCCGGACCCCGGACGGGCGGAGCAGTGGGTCCCGGCCGTCGACCTCGCGACGGACGAGACCAGCTGGCTCCCCGCCGAACTCGTCCACTTCCCGCCGCCGGCGGAGCGCCACCGGCCGGCGATCACGACCGGGCTCGGACTCGGGACGAGCCCGGACGGCGCGCTCGCCTCGGGGGCCCTCGAGGTGCTCGAGCGGGACGCGACAATGCTCGGCTGGTACTCGTCGTACGAGCCCCTCGGCCTCGACGTGGACGACCCCGACGTCGACGCGCTCCGTCGACGCGCGCGCTCGGAGTCGCTGTCGGTCGACCTGAGCCTGCTCACGCAGGACGTCGACGTCCCGGTGGTCGCGGCGACCGTCCGGCGCGAGTCGTGGCCGCGGTTCGCGGCCGGCTCCGCGGCCGGATTCGACCCGATCGCGACAGCGAGCGACGCGCTCGCGGAGGCCCTCCAGAACTGGATGGAACTCCGTGCGCTCGGTCGGGACGACGCGGCACAGGCGGGGGCGGCCGTGGCGCGGTACGCCGACGACGCGTCCGCGGCGCCCCGGCTCTCCCCTGACGACGCGGTCCCGGCAGAGCGCGTCGGACCCGTCGATCCACCGGAGGACGTGGGCGAGACCGTCGACGCGGCGGTCGACGAGGCGAGCGCGGCGGGCGTCGACCTCTACGCGACGCGGTTCACCACGCCCGACCTCGCGGCCCTGGGGCTCGAGGCGGTGCGCGTGCTCTCGCCGCAGGCCCAGCCGCTGTTCGTGGACGACCCCTACTTCGGGGAGCGGGCGCGCTCGGTGCCACCCGAGCTGGGCTTCGCGCCCAGACTCGACAGGGCGTACCACCCCTTCCCCTGAAGCCACGGCCGGAGGCTCAGGGCGGCCGACCGCGGTCCCGCGACCGGGTGCGGAGGAACACGGACACCGCGCCCGCCAGAAGACCCAGCGCGGTCCCGGCGAGCGTCTGCGGGGAGAGGCCGCACGATGAGCCGACAGCGTCGGTCGAGACGTCCTCGCACCGGGGGTTGATCTCGAGTTCGTCGGTTGCCGCGAAGACCACCTCACCGGGGCCGGTCCGGAGCGAGACCGTCATCGGCCCCGACCGACCGGGGTTCCGGACCCCGTCGAGCCGGACTGTCAGCTGGTCGTCGACCCGGATCCGGACCTCCCGGTCGAGGAAGAGGATGACCCCATCGCCATCCGACGAGACGGCGGGCGGGGGTCCGACTCCGGTGACGAGGTCTGCACCCCCGTTCACCCGGACCGTGGCGTTCCCGTGGGACAGGCCGCCGTAGTTCGCCCCCGATGTGTTGACGACCACCCGTATGACACCGCGCTCGCGCGTCGGGAGCGTCATCGTCCCGGTGTGCGTGACGGGGGCCGCACCGGGAACCTGACTCGAGGTCCGGGCGGTGAGGGACTGCGCGCCGATGAGTCGGAACTGCGCCGCCTGCGGGCTCATGGCCTCGTCGCGCGTCGTCGTGTCGAACTGCTTCACCTCGTAGCGGAACTGACCGCCGCCGACCGCGTCGCTGGTGTCCACCTCGAGGACGACGTCGAAGTCGACCTGCTTGTTCAGGTCGGCGGGGTCCTCGGTGACCTGCAGGGTCACGGACCCGTTCCCCGGGTAGTAGCGCGGCACGCCGTTCGCGGCGAGTGCGTCTCCGTCGCCCCCGACGTTCCGGAACGTCACGTTCCGTATCTCTGCACCGGAACGCGTGAACTCCGCGAGCTCCAGCACGTAGTAGTCGGTCTCGCCGTTCGTCGGTACCTGCCCGGAGATCGAGACGGTCTGGGACTCCTCCGGGAGGCCGACGACGACGTCCTCTGCGGTGGCCGTGCTCAGACTCGCGGCGACGGGCGCGGCGACGAGACAGATGGCCAACACGCCACAGAGCGCGAGTGTGGCCGTCCGGGAACGGGGCATTGGTGTAGTTGCGCGGTCTACCGGTCCGGCGGAGGAGTACCTCCGAGTCGACTCACCTCCCTGACCTGTCTCGCCCACCCTTCCTCGCGTTCGTTCAACTCGCAGGTGATGCCAGACGACTCGACCACGTCGCGACGGCGGCTCCTGAGCGTCGGCGTGTCGCTCGCGAGCGCAGTCGGCCTCGCCGGGTGCTCGCGAATCGTCGGCCCGACCCCGGAACCGACCGAGACCCCGGAACCGACCGAGATGCCCGAGACGGCCGAGCCGACCGAATCGGCCTGAACACACCGAGGCGGCGAACGCCACGGAGACGGTCGGGTCTGCCCCGCCCGGCCGCACATGTTCCTTTACCACATCCATGTTCGTACCAAGATTTATTGAACCGGTGTCTGACTACACGTCCATGGGGTCCACCGAACGGGAGCAGCCGCCGCTGTTGCAGCGACTGTACGACAGGATCTGGTTGCTCGGCGTCGCCGCGCTGGTCTTCTGGGCGATCTCGTACGTCGTCTGGGGCGTGGCGGACATCTTCTCGGTCCCCACGGGGTGAACACCGATGTCGTCACCACTCGACAGTCCCGAGGACGACTGGTGGGATCGGACGATCAACCGACGCGAGTCGATCTGGCTCGGGATCGCCGGCGCGTGGTCGGTGCTCATCTTCGGCTGGATGAGCGCGTTCACCCGCATCGGCGACCAGAACCCGATCGGGGAGACCTACCGCGTCTCCACCGAGGAGTACTTCGAGAAGTTCCGGTCCTACCGCGAGGCCGCGGGCGAGCAGGACGGCGCACTCGTACCGCCGGACACTGACGTGTTCATCGCGGCGAGCCAGTGGTCCTGGAACGGCACGCCGGTCGTCCTCGAGGCGGGCACCGAGTACGACGTCCACCTGAGTTCGCTCGACGTCCAGCACGGCTTCTCCGTCCGTCCGGAGCACGCGCTCTCGAAGCAGATGAACTTCCAGGTGCTCCCGGGGTACGAGTGGGTGCTCCCCTTGACGTTCGACGAGCCGGGCACCTACCACGTCATCTGCAACGAGTTCTGCGGACAGGGCCACCGCACGATGCACGGTACAATCAGGGTGGTCGAGCCGTGAGCGGCGTGGCCGATCCCTTCGGGCTGTTCGACAACGACTACCGAGACGACGGGTTCCGGACCTGCTCGGTCACCGGCCTCGAGATCCACCGCTCGGCCGAGAACATGGTGAAGCTGTTCGGCCTGACCGCGGTCGTCGCGCTCCTGGTGGGCGGCATCTTCGCGTTCACCGTCGCCATGACGCGGTGGGAGTTCGTCGGACTGCTCTCGCCCGGGGACTTCTACACCCATCTCTCGCTCCACGCGTGGAACCTGCTTATCTTCTGGCTCGTCTTCATGGAGATCGGCATCCTTTACGTCGGCGGCCCGATGGTGCTCGGTCGGAAGCTGCCGGCACCGACCCTCGCGAAACTCGGGTGGGTGACGATGGTCGCGGGGGCGCTCGCCATCAACCTCTCCGTGTTCTTCGCCGGGAGCGGCAGGGGGCAGACCGCGCCACTCCTGACCGCGTACGCACCCCTCCAGGCGCCGGTCGGGTTCTACGCCGGTGCCGTGGTGTTCATCGTGGGTGCCGTTGTCGCCGCGCTCCCCTTCTTCGCGACGCTGTGGATCGAGCGACGCGAGCACCCGAACCGCACGCTCCCGCTGGTCGCGTTCGGCGCGTTCGTCACGGCCGTCATCGCCGTCGAGGCACTCGTGGGCGGGCTCATCACGTTCGTCGTCACGTTGCTCTGGCGGATCGACGTCATCCAGTTCATGGACGCGGCGTGGTACCGACAGATGTACTGGACAATCGGCCACGGGACCCAGCAGATCAACCTCGCCGCCATGGTGACGGTGTGGTACTTCATCACCCACGTGGTCGGCGGCGCGGAGGTCGTCAGCGAGAAGGTCTCCCGGACGGCGTTCATCCTCTACCTCTTCTTCATCAACCTCGGCGCGGCTCACCACCTCCTCTCGGACCCGGCGGTCTCCTCCGGGTGGCGCATCTGGAACGCCTCCTACGCGTTCTACGGCGCGGCGTTCGCGAGCATGATTCACGCGTTCGCCATCCCCGCCGGCCTCGAGGCCGGTCGCCGCAAGCGCGGCAAGGGCGGTGGCACCTTCGGGTGGCTCACGAACTCCCCGTGGACGAACCCCGTCTACGCGGCGACCATCTTCAGCATCATCCTCTTCGGGTTCCTCGGCGGCATCACGGGCGTCGTGATGGGCCAGCTCCAGGTCAACATGACCTGGCACAACACGTACGCCACCGTCGGTCACTTCCACGGCACCGTCGCGGTGGGGACCACGCTCGCGTTCATGGGGCTGGTCTTCTTCGTCGTCCGGACCATGTTCCAGCGACAGCTCGCCTTCCCGCGGCTCGCGTCGGTCCAGCCGTTCCTCTACGCCGGCGCGATGTCCGTGGTCGTCGTCATGATGATGTACGCGGGGCTCCTCTACGGGGTCCCGCGACGCACCGCGCAGGTCGTCAGGAACATCCCGGGGACGTCGTTCAGCCTCTCCGCGGCGATTCCGCTGTTCATGCTCCTCGGGATCTTCGCCGTCTTCGCCATCCTCGCGGGCGCGCTGTTCCTCGCCGTCGCGGTCCTGACGCTCCTCATCGGTGACCCGGTGACCGGTCCCGCCGACAACGCGGACCTGGTCGCCGACGGCGCGGGCGGCGACGCGGCGGACCCGCTACCCGACGACGCCGCGGAGAAGCCGGTCCACGCCTACGAGATGCGCGGGACGTTCCTCATCTGCCTGGTGTTCATGGCGGTCTTCGTCGCGTCGTACGTCATCAACTGGTACCTCCTCACGGAGCTCTGGTCGGTGGGGCTCTGACGACCCCCGCCGGTCACGCCCGGACCGGCGACGTCCCGCCCCACGACGCCCGTCGTTCGGCGCACCGTTGACGGTCGACCGGCGCGAATCACCACCGACATCGATGTCCGACCCCGGCACCACCGACGAACCCCCGAATCCGCTGACCTGGACCCGAGACGCCCTCGTCAGGACGTGGCGTGACTTCCTGAGCGTCTACTACGCCAACTCCGTGCCGTGGCGACTCCTGAAGTCGGGAGCCCTCGTCGCGCTGGGCTTTTTCGCCTGGGTCGGCGCGAACCTGGTCCTCTCCTACCGCCCCGACTGGGGGGTCCTCTACTACGTGATGGCCTACGGGTTCGCGCTCCTGTTCTGGGGCCCGTTCACCCACCTCGTGGTCGTGCCGGCCATCATCCGCATCCGCCGGTCGGGACGCGGCGGCGCGTGGCGGACCCTCGCCCGGCACGGCTCGAAGCTGAACCTGACGGTGTTCCTGCTCGTCGTGCTGTCGCTGGGCACCGCCCCGCTCGGCGTCATGACCTTCGAGTTCCAGGTCCCCGCCGGCACCGACGGCACGTCGATCAACCCGGACCTCCAGTGCACGCGCTCGGGCGACCGCATCCACTGTCACATCGCCGACTCACGTGGCATCGACAGCGTGATCGTGACCAGCGGTGGCGAGACGCTGCGGACCATCGACGAGGCGCCGTTCGACTTCGACCTGAACCGCAGCGAACTCGCGGTCGAGGGCGGCGACCGGCTGTTCACCGTCGAACTCAGAGACGCGGACGGTGACCTGATCCGGCGGTACAACCGCCGCGCGGAGCTCATCCCGGGCTGATCACAGGAGCGGCCGCCGGGAGTTCGTCACGACGAGGACACTGCTCCCGGCCATGGCGACCGCCGCGAGCAGCGGGTTGAGCAGGCCGGCGGCTGCCAGCGGTACGGCGACGCCGTTGTAACACAGCGCCCACGTGACGTTCTCGCGGATGCGGCGCCGCGTCGCCGTGGCGAGGTCGAAGACGGCCGGTACGTCGCCGAGTTCACCGTCGAGAATGACCGCGTCGGCGGCGTCCGCTGCACGGGCGGTCCCCGCGACGGCCACGCCCACGTCGGCCGCCCCGAGCGCGGGGGCGTCGTTGGTGCCGTCGCCGACCATCGCCGTCGTTCCCTCGAGTGCACGCACCGTCGCCACTTTCCCGTCCGGCGGGACGCCGGCGAACACGTCGTCGACGGCGGGGTGCTCGCGGAACCGGGCCGCGGCGCTCTCGTCGTCGCCCGTGAGGACGACGACGCGGCGGTCGGCGAAGCGCTCGAGGACCGCCGTCCAGCCGTCGCGCTCGCGGTCGCCGACGGTGAGGACCGCCGCGGGAGCGCCGTCGCGGCCCACGACGACGGCCCGGTCCCCCGCCGCTCGCGTGGCCCCCACGGCGTCTTCGAGGGACTCCGGCAGGGGTCCACACTCGCGTTCGACGAGCGCGGGAGTCCCGACGACCACGCGCTCGCCGTCCACGGTCGCTTCGACGCCCTCGCCCGGGTGCTGGGCGAAGTCGGTCACGTCGGTGGGCGACGGTCCCGATGCGGTCGGGGCGCTCACCTCGCCGTCTGTGGCGGCCGGAGCGGCGTCACCCCCGTCGGTCGCGGTCGGCTCGCCGCCGGGGACCGGCTCCCCCGACTCCGCGGCCGAGACGACGGCCTCCGCGACGGGGTGGGTCGAGCGACGCTCGACCGCGGCGGCGTCGGCGAGGGCCGAGGGATCACCGGCGACGGAACGGACGGTCATCTCCCCCGTCGTGAGCGTCCCGGTCTTGTCGAAGACAACCGTGTCGACGTCGGGGGCGGCCTCGAAGAGCGCGCTGTTCGTGACGACCAGGCCGCGACGGAGCGCGTCGCGCAACCCCCCGGCCACGGCGAGCGGCGTGGCGAGCCCCATGGCACAGGGACACGCCGCGACGAGCACCGTCAGCCCCGCGAGCAGTGCGGTGGCGACCGTCGCCCCCGCGGTCAGCCGCCACCCCGCCACCGCGGCGGCCAGGAGGAGGACGGCGGGCACGAAGACCGTCGCGAGGCGGTCGGCGAAGCGCTGCACCCCCGGCCGGTCGCTCTGGACGGCCCAGACCATCGCCGTGATGCGATCGAGCGTGCTCGCGGCGCCCGCGTCGACGGCGACGACGAGCGCGCTGTCGGTGACGACGCTGCCGCCGACCACCCGGTCGCCCGGCCGGACGGTCCCGGGGAGCGACTCGCCGGTCACCACCGACTCGTCGACGGCGGCGACCCCCTCGACGACCGTCCCGTCGACGGGGACGCGCTCTCCGGGGCGCACGACCACCTCGTCACCCCCCGAGAGCGCCGACACGTCGACCGTCTCCGTCGAGCCGTCCGGCCGCCGGCGCTCGGCCTCCGTGACCCGCATGGCGGTCAGCTCCGAGAGGAGACCGGTCGCCTCGCGCTTGAGCCGCCCTTCGTAGTAGGAGCCCGCGGTGACGACGAGGACGACGACCACCGCGACGTCGTAGTAGAGGTGGATGCTCCCCGTCGCGAGGGCGAGGGTGCTGTACGCGAACGCCGAGAGCACCGCGACGGCGACGAGGAGGTCCATGTTCGGGCGACGGGTGCGCAGGCTGACGTACGCGCCGCGAAGGATGGGCCAGCCCGTGTAGAACACGACGCCCGCGGAGAACAGCCCCACGATGGACATCGGCAGGTAGAGTCCCAGCGGCGTGGTCATGTCGGCGGTGAGGATCCCCGTCTCGATGCCGACGTAGCTCGGGTAGAGGAAGAACACGTACCACGGCATGAGCAGGAAGGCGAGCGCGCCGCCGACGAGGAGCCGCTGGACGGTGGCCTCGTCGCGGCCCCGCGCCCCGTCGTCCGGCGCGTCGGGAGACTCCACGCGCGCGGTGTAGCCGTAGCCGCTCAGGCGGTCGGCGAGCGCCTGCTCTCCGAGGACCGCAGGGTCGTACGTCACGCGGACGGTGTCGGTGGCGTAGCTGGCGTCGACCGCGTGCACGCCGTCGACGGCGTCGCCGCGCAGGCCCAGGAACGCCTCGCAGGTGGTGCAGTGCATCCCGTCGACCGAGAGGTACGCCGTCGCGAGGTCCGCGCGGTCCCCGCCAGGGTCTGCGGGTGCCGTCGCCGCCCGGTCACCGGTGGCACGGTCGCGCACCGCGTCGGCAGAGACGCCGTCGACGTCGTCGAGGTGTCTGGAGACCTCGAGACAGCCCCGACAGCAGAAGGACCCTGCGAGGTCTGGCGCGGTCACGGGCCCGCCGTCCGTGTCCAGCCCGCAGAGGTCACAGGTCCCGGTCATGGCGCGAGTGGCTGGTAGTAGGGCAACTCGAGGTGTGGCACGTGCACGCCGAGGAGGTGGAGACCGTGCGTGAGGAGGACGGTGCCGAGGACGACGAAGGCCGCGCCGAGCACCCGGTGGAGGCGGCGGCGGTGAGCCGGCGAGAGCGATCCCAGGAGGGTGCCGTACGCGAACAGCGTCGGGAAGGTCCCGACGCCGAGGACCGCGAGCGAGAGCCCTCCGCGGACGGGGTCGCCGACCGCGAACGCGTAGAGGTAGGCCGGGTAGATGATGGGACACGGGAGCACGGCGTGGACCGTGCCGAGGACGACGATGGCCGGCGACCTCGCGAGGCCGCCGACCCCCCCGGTGAGCGCACCGCTGATACGGCGGAACGCCCCGCCGAGTCCGGGAACGCCGTCCAGCAGCGAGGCGCCGGTGCCCCGCCGGAGGTAGGAGAGCCCGCCGAGGACGACGAGGCCGCCGACCAGGAGTCCTGTCGCCGCGCGGACGCTCGCGCCGACGCGCGTCACCGCATCGACGGTCGCGAAGACGGTCCCGCCGAGGAGGCCGAACGTCGCGCCCACGGCGGCGTAGCCGAGGACGCGACCGGAGTTGAACAGCGCGTGCTGTCGCACCTGGTAGGGCGTGAGGTGGTCGGCCCGCCGGCGGTCCGCGCCCGCCCGGCTCCCCGTGGCACCGCCGTCACCCCGCATCCGGTCGGCGTAGATGCCCACGAGGGGGCCACACATCCCGAGACAGTGGGCTCCGGCGAGGAGTCCGATGACGAAGAAGAGCGCGAGGTCGGCGTTGGTCGTGACGGTCGAGGGGTCGAGCTGGAGGGGACCGACGAGACCCGCGACGGCCGTCACTGACGGGGCGGTCGCGACTGGCGCGACGCCCGAGAGCCCGGTCACGGCCACCACCCGCCAGGAGCCCGCGCCGTCGCATTCGGAGGGCGGCCTCGCTTGCCGTGTCGGTGACTGGACGGGGGACGAGGTCGCCGACACGTCGTCGCACGGAGCGACCGCATCACGTCGAGACTGGTGCGCGCTCGCGGATAAACTCTAGCGCGAACCGCGGCGTCAGCCGGGACGCGAGGCGGGCGAGGTCGAGGGGACCGTCGCGTTCGCGGCGCGGAGGACGTATCCGTCGCCCGATGTCTCGAGGGTCAGCACGAATCGCACCCGCACGACGGTCTCCCGGTCGACGTCGACGGTGACGGGCGCTCGCAGGCTCTTGTTCTCCCACGTGACCGACGCCGCCCTGCCGTCCGCGAGCGTCGCGTCGACGGCCCTGACGGGCACCGCGACGGCGTCGTACCGGTCCGCCGGGAGCGGGACCGGCCCCAGCGTGAGGGGGTCGCCGTGGGCCGCACTCGCGAGGTCGACCGTCGTGATCTGGAGGAACCGCGTGGTCCAGCCGGACTCGTTCCACGGGGCACCGGCCCGGTGGAGCCGCAGTTTCGCGGTGGTCACCGAGACCGTCTCGAACGCCCTGCCGACCGAGTCCGGCGCGTCGACCGAGACGGCGACCCCGGTCTGGACCGGCGTCGCTGTCCGCGGGGGATCCTGTCCGGGGAGGCTGTGCATGCTGCACCCGGCGGTGAGGAGGAGCACGGCGAGCGCGAGGGTCGCGGCGGTCCGGTGCATGGCGGCTGTAGGTGGGGGAGGGGTTTGAGTCCGACCGATCGGCTAGCGCCGCGGACGGTCCGGCTCGCGCGCCACGGCGCCCGGCGAGTGGTCGGGCGTGTCGTTCACTCGGTCGGTGACGGTGTTCGCCGGACGGGCCGACTCCTCGCCGGGCTCCCGGCCCCCTGCCGCCGGGCCCGGGCCGCGGCTCGTGGTGTTTTGAGGCATCGCTATAATAGGTCCGGCATCGTCTATCAGGATCGACCATGTCAGAGTCCGCGAGCGGTCGGAGCGCCCTGGAGCGGTTGTACCGACGACGAATCGGCGAGCCGTCGACGCCGGACGAGGCCCTCGGCTACTGGCTGTTCGCGCTCGGTGTCGTCCTGGGCGTCCTCGGCATGGCCGCGTTCCTCGCGAGCGAGTCCGCGTCCATGACACGGGAGGTGGCCATCGCGCTCGCCGCAGCTGGGCTGGCGTTCCTCGTGGCCGGGCCCGTCGTCAGGCTGCCGCTGCAGCGGTGGGCGACGTGGCTCGTCGGCCTCGTGCTGTGTCTGGCCGCAGTCGGGTGGTTCACGGTGGTCTTTCGCCAGGACTGGCTCGTCGCCACGGGGAACCAGCCCGTCATCGTGCTGTACGCGGTCGGCCTGCTCGTCATGGGCCTCGGCGGCGTCGTGGTCCCCATCCTCACCGACCGTGCCCACGTCGAGGCCGCACTCGACCAGCTCGACGCCGAGGTGTCCGAACTGCGCGCGGCGCTGGCCGACACGGCCGCCGACGAGGCGGATCTCGCCGGCGCGGTTGCCGACCTCCGTCGCGCGGTCGCCGATACGGAGGCCGACGAGGACGACCTCGCCCGGGCCGCCGACGCGCTCCGGGGCGAGGTGGCCGACCTCTCGGCCGACGAGGCGGACCTCGCGGCGCGACTCGCGGCGCTCCACGCCAGCCAGAGCCGCTTCGAGCTCTACGAGGACCGCGGCGGCGAGTTCCGCGGTCCCGTCGCTGGGGATGATAGCAGGCGAGAGCACCACCATATCGTACTCATCTTCGACCAGTTCGCCGGCCTCGGTGTCCTCGAAGTGGACGACAGGGCGCTCGCCGCTGGTGTCGACCTCGGCGGGCCTACCCCGTCGATACTCGGCGCCCTCCT
>JBDGTC010000099.1:37726-37968 GCA_042217215.1 Halobacteriaceae archaeon | reverse complement strand
AGGTCTGTTGCTCCATCGCCTGCTGGACGTCCTGGGAGGGGTTGACCTCGCGGACTTCGACGGACTCGACGCGGACACCCCACTCGTCTGTGGGCTCGTCGAGTTCCTTCCGGATGCGGGCGTTGATCTCGCCGCGCTTGTTCAGCGTGTCGTCCAGCTCCATGTCGCCCAGCACCGCCCGAAGCGTGGTCTGGGCGAGGTTCGAGACGGCACGCTTGTAGTCGTCGACCTCGAGGAACGCC
>JBDGTC010000099.1:6692-37716 GCA_042217215.1 Halobacteriaceae archaeon | reverse complement strand
TTCCATGACGCGGATGTAGACGACGGCGTCGGCGGTGACCGGCGAGTTGTCCCGGGTGATGGCCTCCTGCTTCGGGACGTCGATGGTCTGGGTCCGCATGTCGAAGGCGTACGTGCGCGAGACGAACGGCGGGATGAAGCTGATGCCGGGTTCGAGCAGGCGGCGGTACTCGCCGAACACCGTCAGCGCCTTCTTCTCGTACGCGTCGACGATCTCGACCATCTTCCAGACCGTCACGACCGCGAGGACGAGCAACAGCAGCGCGACGACCGTGAACACCGGGTCCCCCAGCGCCTGCGCCGGCACGGCCGCGACGCCCGCGAGTACTGACATGGGTCGCGTTCTCTCAGCCACTCAATAAAGGTTCGCCCGGCCGACACCGGCCCGGGGACTCAGCCGTCGTCCGGTCGGTACCCGCCCGGCTGGCGGCGGTCGCCGTCGCCCCCGTCGTCGCCGCCTCCGGTGCCCCCGGCGTCTCCCGGGTCTCCGGTGGTCCCGCCGCCGGACTGCTCGGCCTCGTACGCGGCGAGTGACTGGACCGTGAGCACGCTGCCCCCGCCGGGGTCGACCACGACGATCTCCGTCCCCTCGGGCAGTTCGTCGCCCCGTGGCCGGGCGGAGAAGGTGGGATCGAAGCCGCCGTCGTCGAGGCGGACCGTCCCGCCGCTCCGGGTCACGCGCTGGGTCACGACGCCGCGCTTGCCCGTGAGGTCGTCGGAGTCGCTCGTCCGGCCGATCTGGTCCCCGGCGTAGACGTCGACCGCCCGGTAGGCGTAGAGGGTGGCCGCGCCCACGAGGAGGACCACGCCCGCGAGGACGATGGGCTCAGAGAGGAGCGGAACGCCCCCTGGGCCGCCGAGGAGCAGGCCGACGAGGCCGGCCACGAGGAGCGCGACGCCGAGGACGATGAAGTGCGCGCCCGGGGCCATCGCCTCCGCGACGCAGAGCGCCACGCCCGCGACGACGAGGACGAGCGAGAGCGAGTAGCCGAAGACCGAGGCCATGGTGGGGCGATTGTCGGGGTTCGTGTATAACTGTTCCGCGGGAGCGCGGTGCCGACGGCACCGCGAGGCCAAGGGCGGGAGGCGGTGAGCGTGAGCGAACCGCCGACACGCCCGAGGCGCGGAGAGCGAGGTTCGAGGCGGCGTCGGCGCGGAGCGCCGACAGCCGCGGACGAACCTCGAAACCGAGGGCGGGAGGGCCCGACACGCCCGAGGCGCGGAGAGCGAGGTTCGAGGCGGCGTCGGCGCGCTCACGGCTGCGCCGTTCGCTCGTTTAGAGGCCTCGCTTCGCTCGGCCTCGCGCGCTCCCCGGCCTCGGTCTCGAGGCACGAGCGTCGTGTTCGGCGCGCCGCACGAACTGCCCTGGGCTCGCGCTATCCGACGGCCACACCGCACCTCGGCCGGGTCGCTCGCCGTCGCTCGCTCCCCGGCCTCGGTTTCGAGGCGCTCGCGTGCGGTTCGCCGGAGGCGAACACGCACGCTCTCGCCTCGCTTACGGCACCATCGCCCACAACACCACCAGCGCCGTCGCCACCCCGAGGAGGAAGAAGACCACGCCCTCGCGGCTCGGCGCCCCCGGCTCGAGCGACCGCTGTCGGGCGCCCTCGGGACCGACGTCCTCGAGGCTGAACGTCCACTCCCGCTCGTCGCCGGCGTCTGCCATCGCCCCCACCTGACCGGGCGCGGGCAAAAGCCCGGCGGTGCGGGGGATGCCGGTGCGGGGGCGCCGGGTCCGGAGTCACTCCGGCTGGCCGGCCCCGTCGCGGCGGTCGCCCGGCCCGGCCGCCCGTCCGCGGTCGACGCCGCGGATGGCGCCGCCGTAGAGGACCCCGCGCTCGCCGTCGAGGGTCACGGTCTGGCCGTCCTCGACTCCCTCGACGGTGGCCCCGCTGATCATCGGGATGCCGAGCTCCCGGGCGATCATCGCGGGGTAGCCGGTCATGCCCTCGCGGGGGTCCACGACGCCCGCGAGCCGGGAGAGGTCCCCCACGAACTCGTCGGCGAAGCCGGCCTCGAGCACGGCGATGGCGTCCTCGGGCGCGTCCGAGAGGTCGCCGTCCGCGAGCCGGACCGCCGTGCCGGTCGCGCGCCCCCGGACCACCGCCTCGCCGACCGCGAGAGCCTCCGCCGCGACGTGGGCCTTGAGGGTGTTCGCGGTGTCGGTCCCCTCGAGCTCGGTCATCATCCCGGAGACCACGACCACGGTGTCACCGCTTTCCGCGATGCCGGCGTCGAGTGCGGCCTGGACGGCGTGCTGGATGACCTCGCTGGCGGTGTCCTGCAGCTCGGTGGCCTGCGGTTCGGTCCCCCACGAGAGCGCGAGCTGGCGGCGCACGCGGTCGTTCGGCGTCGTGGCGACGACGGGGACCGCGGGCCGGTACTTCGCGGTCTTGCGGGCGGTGTACCCCGACTCCGAGGCCACGACCACGGCGGTCGCGTCGAGGTCCCGGGCGAGGAAGCGTGCGGAGCGCGCGATGGCGTCGGTGCGCGAGTCGCCGGGGTCGGGGACGCGACTCTCGGCCAGGTCGCGGTACTCCGCGCTCTCCTCGACCTCGCGCACGATGCGGTCCATCGTCTCGACGACGCGCACCGGGTGATCGCCGACGGCCGTCTCCGCCGAGAGCATCACGGCGTCGGTGCCGTCGAGGACGGCGTTCGCCACGTCCGAGGCCTCCGCGCGCGTCGGCCGGCGCTGGTGGACCATCGAGTCGAGCATCTCCGTCGCGGTGATGACCGGGACGCCCGCCTCCTGGCACCGGCGGATGATGCGCTTCTGGATCATCGGGACGTCCTCCATCGGCAGCTCGACGCCGAGGTCCCCGCGCGCCACCATCACGCCGTACGCCGCCTCCACGATCTCCGAGAGGGCGTCCACGGCGCCCGCCCGCTCGATCTTCGCGATCACGGGCACCGCCGCGCCGGCGTCCTCGAGGAACTCCGAGACGGCGAGCACGTCCGCGGCGTCGCGGACGAAGCTCGCCGCGACGAAGTCGACGCCGAGCTCCGCGGCCAGCTCGAGGTCCCGGCGGTCCTCGGCCGTGAGCACGTCGAGGCCGAGGTCGACGCCCGGGACGTTCACGCCCTTGCTGGCACCGAGCTCGCCGCCGCTCTCGACGCGCGCGACCGCGACCACGCCCTCGTGGCGGCCGCCGCGCCCAGCACCGCCGCCGGCGTCGTCCGCGGCGTCGACGGCGCCGTTCTGGGTGACCTCGTCTGCGTCGCGGCGCTCGACCGACTCCACGACCAGTTCGATCAGGCCGTCGTCTAAGAGCACCGCGTCGCCGGACGACACCCCGTCGAGGCTGGTGGTCAGGCCGACGGTCTCCGGGGTGGCCTCGTCGCCGACGGCGAGGCGGACGGTCGTCCCGGTCTCGAGGGTGACCGGCTCGTCGACGGGCGCCGTCCGAACCTCTGGCCCGCGGGTGTCGAGCATCGTCGCGACCGGCCGGTCGGTCCGGCGGTCGACGCGCCGCGCCGCGCGCAGGAGGTCTCGGTGGTCCTCGTTGGTGCCGTGGCTGGCGTTGATCCGCGCCACGGCCATCCCGGCGTCCGCGAGCGCCTCGAGCGTCGCCGCGTCGTCGCTCGCGGGCCCGAGGGTGCAGACGATCTTCGCGTTGCGCATGCCGGCGCGTCGTCCCCCGCCGACATTAAACGGCCGTCCCGGTCCCGCATCGAGGACCGACGGCTCTCGTCGTGACCGCTGTCCATCCGATGCCCTTAGGTGACTGACGTGTGAGTGGCAGGGCATGCGGGACACCATCGCCCTCCTGGCCCTCCTCGGCGCCGTCGCACTCCTGGCCTTCCCCATCGTCTCACCGCCGCCTGACCCGCCGGACCGCCTCGTGCACCGGGCCTACGAGTCGGACGTGACCGGTCCCGACCGGGTCTCTGGCATCCAGACGCTCGCGTGGGAGAACCTCTCCGAGCGCGCTCGCGAACTCGTTCGAGCGACCCGTGAGCGTGGCGTGACCGACCGTCGTGACCCCCGTGAGGGTCCCTCCCGAGCGGAACCGTACGTCGTCGACGCCGGCACCGGCGCGCCAGAGTTCGACTATCGGGGCCACGAGTCGGTCCTCGTCTTCCAGAACGGCTCCGCAACGCGACTGCAGGTCTCCTACGAACGCACGCTCCCCGCCGGTGACGACGTCCTGGTCCGGCTCGGCTCGCTCCTCGTCGGCGTCCTCCTCGGCTCGTACGGCGGGTACCGGTGGGTGAACGCCTGACCGGACCCGCTACGCTGTCGCTACGCTGTCCACCCACAGGCTTAATTTACAGACGCGTGACTGGTCTCCCATGCGGGGCACCGCCGTCCTCGTCGCCCTCCTCGGGGCCGTCGTGTTCGTCTCGTTCCCAATCGTCTCCCCGCCGCCGGACCCGCCCGACCGTCTCGCCCACTCGGTCGCCGTCACGAGTGCCCCGACCGACCCCGAACGCGTGGCACGAGGGGACGTCGTCGCGTACGAGAACCTCTCCGAGCGCGGCCAGACCCTGTTCGACCGCGCGCGGGCGCTGCCCCACGGCGAGGCCTACACGGTTCCCGTCGGTGCGGGTGCCCCAGACTTCGAGTACGACGAGGTCCCGACTCTGCTGGTGACCCGCGACGGGACGGCCTACCGGCTCCAGACGCGTCGTCGGTGGACGTCGCCCGACGCCGGGGCCGTTGCGCTCCGCCTCGGTTCGCTCACCGCCGGAATCTGCTGTGGCGCGCTGGGCGGTTACTGGCGGCTGAACGGAACCAGCTGATCGCCGCCTCCCGTCCGGAGCGGCGGGCTCCCCGCGTCAGCGGACCCGCGTCCCGAGCGGGCTGTCGCCGTGGGTCGTGAGCAGGTCGGCGTCCTCGCCCGCCGCGAGCACCATCCCGTTGCTCTCGACGCCGAACAGCTCCGCAGTCTCGAGGTTCGCGACGAGCACGACGCGGGTGCCGGGCAGCTCCTCGACGTCGTGGAGGCCGCGCAGACCCGCGACGACCTGGCGGACCTCGACGCCGATGTCCACGTCGAGGCGGAGCAGGTCGTCGGCGCCCTCGATGGGCTCCGCGACGCGTATCTCGCCGACGCGGAGGTCCAGGTCCTGGAACTCCTCGAAGGAGACGCGCCCGTCCTCGATTGGCTCGAGGTCGGCGGTGGCCTCGGCGCCGGCTGCCGTCTCCTCCCCGTGCTCGTCGTCCGCCGCCCCGCTCTCGACCCGCTCGGCGAGCTTCTCGTTCAGTTCGGCGACGCGCTCGTCCTCGACGCCCTCGAACAGCTCCGTCGGCTCGCCGAACTCGGCGGGCGGTGCCGCGAGGGCGGCGTCGAGGTCGACCTCGTGGACGCTGCCGTCCTCGCCCAGCTGGTCCCAGAGCGCCGCCGCCTTCTCGGGCATGATCGGCTCCACGAGCACGGCGACGGCCTTCGCGAGCTGGACGCAGCCGCGGATGACCGTCGCGGCGCGCTCGGGGTCCTCGTCGACGAGTCGCCACGGCTCGTTGCCCTGGATGTACTCGTTGCCGAAGCGCGCGAGCGCGACGGCCGCCTCGCCCGCGTCGCGGACGGAGTAGTCGTTCACGGCGGCCTCGAACTCCGCGACGCGCTCCTCGATCTCGGCCTCGACGGCCGGGTCGAGCGCGGCGTCGGGGGTGCCGCCGTAGTTGCGGTGCGCGAAGAGGAGGCTGCGGTACCAGAAGTTGCCGACCACGCCGACGAGTTCGGTGTTGACGCGCTCCTGGAAGCGCTCCCACGAGAAGTCGACGTCGCCCTGCACGTTCGCCCCGGTGGTGAGGTGGTACCGCAGGAGGTCGGGGTGGAAGCCCTCCGCGAGGTACTCGTCGGCCCACACCGCGCGGTTCCGGGAGGTGGAGAACCCCTTGCCGTCGAGGGTGACGAAGCCGGTGGCGACGACCGCCCGCGGCTCGGCGTACCCCGCACCCCGCAGCATCGCCGGCCAGAACACCGTGTGGTGCTGGATGATGTCCTTCCCGATGACGTGGACGATCTCGCCGCCGGCGTCGCCCCCGGCCAGGTCCGCCTCGTCGGTCCCCGGGCCCCACACCTCGGCCCAGTCGAAGGCGTCGGCACCGACCCGCGCGGAGTAGTCCTTCGTGCTCGAGACGTACTCGATGGGGGCGTCGACCCAGACGTACAGCACCCGCTCCTCGGGGTCGTCGGGGTACGGGATGCCCCAGTCCATGTCCCGGGTGATACAGAGGTCCTCGAGGTCGCCCTCGATCCACTCGCGGGGCTGGTTGCGGGCGTTCTCGGTGCCCTCGAGGCGGTCGAGGAACCCAGAGAGGTACTCCTGGAAGTCCGCGAGGCGGAGGAACTTGTGCTCGCGGGTGCGGTACTCCGCGGGGTTGCCCGTGATGACGGAGGTGGCGTCCTCGATCTCGCCGGGTTCGAGGTGGCGGCCACACCCCTCGTCGCACTCGTCGCCCCGGGCCTCCGCGCCGCAGTACGGACACGTGCCCTCGACGTACCGGTCGGGGAGGGGCTGGTCGACCTCCGGGTCCCACGCCACCCGGATCTCCTTCTCGACGACGTGGCCGCCGTCCTCCCACGCGCGGACGAACTCCCGGGTCGTCTCCCAGTTGGTCTCCTCGCGGGTGTGGCCGTAGTTGTCGAACTCGACGTTGAAGCGCGGGTAGGTCGCGGCGTTCTCCTCGTGCCACTCGAGGGCGTACTCCTCGGGCGACTTCCCCTCGGACTCGGCGTTGACCGCGACGGGCGTGCCGTGCATGTCGGAGGCGCAGACGAACGCGGTGTCCTGACCGACCGAGCGGAGCGACCGGGCGAGGGCGTCACCGGTGACGTACCCCCGGAGGTGGCCGACGTGCATCGGGCCGTTGGCGTACAGCAGGCCGACGGTCACCACCGCGGGGTCGTCGGTGGGGAACTCCTCGTGGCTCATACCCGACGGGTGGACGGCAGGGCGCCTAAAGTCCGTGGGTTGGGTCCGGGACGGACCGCCGGGCCCGTGCCGGAGCGTGGTCCCGCGCGGAGCAGCGCCTGACTCAGAAGACCGCGAGGACGCCGAGGCCGGCGGCGATGGTGACGAGCAGGCGCCCGACGCTCCCGACGAAGGTGGCCGCGGCGAACTTCGCGTAGTCGGTCTCGAGGATGGCGAAGGCGTAGATCGAGAGCGTATCGGGGAAGAAGGGGACACAGAGCGCGAGCGCGAGGCCGACGTAGCCGTACTGCTGTGCGACCCGACCGGTCGTCGAGCGCGACCACTCCACGACGTCGAAGCGGCTCCGCTCCAGCGCGCGCATCACGAAGCCGGACTCCTTGGCCTCCTGGCCGATGTGGAACGCGAAGATGCTGCCCGCCGCCTTCCCGACGCCCGAGACGACGACGATGACCGCCGTGGTCCCCCACACGCCGAGGCCCAGGCGCAGGCTGTCCACGGCGACCAGTACCACCTCGCTCACGCCCGGGAGCGCGAAGGCGATGAGGAAGGAGTAGAGGAAGATGATGGCGAGGCCGGCCGGACCGGTCGCGGTGCGCACGAACCGCTCGAGCCCGAAGGACAGCGAGGCGAGGACGCCACCGTCCGTCGACAGCGGAACCGGTGGGAGCGCGGCGGCACTGTCCGCGAGGCCGGCGCCCGCCGCGGGTGCCGCACCCGCGGCACCGCCGCTCGCGAGGAGGTGGCCGACGTCGTGGGGGCTGGCGGCGACCAGCAGCGGGTCGGCGGCCCCGAGCAGCGCGGGCCCTGCCACTGTCGGCCGAACCGTCGGCTGCGGTGGTAAGTCTGCCGGCTCGGGGCGCTCTCTCTCGCGTCGATGCGGGGCACCTGTCCCGGGTCAGTGGCCGCCCGACACCGCGTCGAGGTCCGCGAGGAACGCCTCGAGTGCCGACCGCTCCACGTGGGGCATGTGGACGATGCGCGTCTCGCCCGCACCGGTCCGGGAGATGCGCCAGCCCCACTCCCGGAGCGTCTCGAAGGTCCGCCCGGGCAGATCGACGGCCACGAGCGGGAGCCGCGGCTCGACGACGTCGTATCCCCGCGTCGCCAGTTCCCCGGCGAGCCAGTCGGCGTCGGCGCGCACGCGCTCGAAGCGCTCGCGGTACCCCTCGGGCCAGAGCGCGTCGAGGACCGCCCACGCCCCGGCCACGCCCGCACCGCTCCGGGTCCCCGTGAGCGTGTACTGCGTCCCCGCCTCGAGATACGGCGTCTCGACGGCGAGCGCCTCGAGGGTCGCCCCGTCTCGCGCGAGGAAGCCGCCCGCGGGGATCGGCGCGCAGCCGGTCTTGTGCGGGTCGACGGTCATCGTGTCCACCGCGGCGTGGCCGAAGTGCCACTCGCGGTCGGTGAACGGGAGGAAGAAGCCGCCCCACGCGGCGTCGACGTGGAGGCGAGCCCCGACGTCGGCGGCCACGTCGGCGAGCGCGGGAATGGGGTCGACCCGGCCGTACTCCGTCGTCCCGGCGACGCCGACGACGAGCGCGGTGTGTCGGTCCGCGGCCGCGGCCATCGCCGCGGGGTCGGCCCGCCTGTCGTCGTCGGTCGGGACCGTCCGGTACGCCACGCCGAGGAGGTCGGTCGCCTTGCGGAAGCTGAAGTGGGCGCTCTCGGGCGCGACGACGTTCGGCGTCCCGCCGCTGCCGCTGCTCCCGGCAGGCGTCCCCGCGTCGCCGTCGCCGTCTCCGGCGAGTGCACACGCCGCGCGGACCGCCTGAAGGTTGGCCTCCGTCCCGCCGGAGGCGACGTACCCCGCGGGGTCCGACAGCCCGGTCACCGCCCCGAGGCCGTCGACCACGGCGTCCTCGACGGCGGCGACCGAGGGGTAGGTCTCGGCGTCACCGGGGTTCGTGGCGAGGAAGCGGGCCGCGGCCTCGCGCGCCGCCGGGTGGGGCTCGGTGCACATCGAGGAGAGCACGCGGTCGAAGGACTGGGGGTCGGGGAGGGCGTCGAAGGGGCTCCACTGGCTCCCGTCTGCCATGTGGGATCGGGCGGGCGGGGAGGGCTTACCAGTTGCCCTACGCCACGGTGATGTCGTCGTCGGCGGGTTCGGGCACCGCCACGCGCCCCTCGAGGGCGACCGCGGCGTGGCCGCCGACCTGGATGCCGGTCCCCGTCCGCACGTGGACGACGCCGGGCCGGTCAAGGTAGTGGCCGCACTCGACCGCGAACTCGTCGGGGAGGCCGAGGTCCACGTCGACGTCGGCGCCCGCGGCCGTGAGGCCGCCCAGGGCGCTCGCACCGTCGCCGTCCGCCGTGCCGTCCCCGCCGCCCGGCACCCCCGCGAGGTCGGTCACCTCGCGGACCTCCCAGTCCATGTCGCCGTCGGTCTCGTCGTCGCCGGCGTCCGCACCACCGTCCTCCGGTCCGTCTGCGTCCGCTGAGTCGCTCGGCTCGCCGCCGTCGCTCGCCGCGCTCTCGAAGGCGCCGAAGGCCCGGAGGTACGCCGCGACGGCGCCCGCGCCCGCGCCGGTCGGGAGCGACTCGAGACCGTCCGCCGGGCGCTGTGCGCCGAGCGCCGCGGCGCCCGCGTCGGGCACGAACTGCCGGCAGTGGAGCGCGTGGCCCGCCACGGTGTCGAACGTGAACGGCACGACGCCGGCGGCGTCGACGGCGGCACAGAGCGCACCGAGGGGTTCGGGCTCGGGCTCGGCCCCGCCGAGCTCCTGCAGGTAGGTGACGGGGACGACCAGTACCGGCGCCACCGTCTCCGCGACGGCGAGCGGCAGGTCGTCGGCGAGGCCCGCCAGCGCCTCCGTGGCACACCCCAGCGCGTCGGCGACGTCGCGGTGGGTGGTATCGACGACGCGCTCGACGCTGGCGTCGGGCTGGGCGACCCACGCGCGCCCGTCGGGGCTCACCTCGACGCCGCGCGGGCCGTCCGGCGTGGCGACGGTGTGCGAGCCGGGCTCGATGGCGCCGGCGGAGAAGAGGGCGGCGTGGGCGGCGACGGCCGCGTGGTCGTTGCGGGGCGGGTCGACCGTGGCGGTGTCGTCGACCGGCCGTCCCACGTCGAGCCGGCGGTCGGCGTCGCCGGTCGGGTCGGGCGCCACGGCGGCTGTGGAACCGCCCGCGAACTCGCCGGCGACGGCGCGGCGCTGCTCGGCGTCGAGGTCGCCGCCGTCCGGGAGGACGGCGACGGGCGTGCCCTCGAGGGCCGTTCTGGTGAACGCGTCGACGAGCCACACGTCGCGGCCGTCCGTATCGGTCATGCCTGTCCGTCTGCGTCGGGGGGGTTGAAAGCTCCGCCCGAGGCCGCTCCCCACCGGGACGTGCTCGGGACACGGGCCCCGGCCGCCCCGTGGGGCGTGGGGTTCATGCCGGCGCGGCGTGTGCGACGACTCGATGAGCGAGCTCCCCGAGGACTTCGACTGCACCGTCACCAACTGGGAGTACATCTACGACCTCACCCGCGAGGTGGCCGACGACGTCCGCGACGCCGAGTTCGAGCCGGACGTCGTGGTCGCGCTCGCTCGCGGCGGCTGGTTCGCCGGGCGGTGCCTCTGTGACTTCCTCGGGCTGGACGACCTCGCGAGCCTGAAGATGGAGCACTACGTCGGCACGGCCGAGAAGGGCGGCGACCCAGTCGTTCGCTACCCGATGCCCGAGGGGTCGGTCGAGGGGAAGGACGTCCTCGTCATCGACGACATCGCCGACACGGGCGGCTCCATCCGTCGCGCGGAGGAGTACGTCACCGAGCGCGACGCCGCGCGGGTGGAGACCGCCACGCTCCAGCTGCTCGGGACCAGCGAGTTCGAGCCGGACTTCGTGGGCGAGCGCCTCGCGGAGTGGACCTGGGTCGTCTACCCCTGGAACTTCGTCGAGGACATGGTGGAGCTGGTCGCCGGCGTGATGGCCGAGGACGGCGCCGCCCCGTACGACGAGGAGCGCCTCCGCGAGCTGCTGGCCGACCACCACGGCATCGACCGCTTCCAGCTCGAGATCGCCCAGCCCGGCCGGATGGACGAGGTGCTCTCCGAGATGGTGCGGCGCGACGTCGTGGAGCGCGTCGAGGCGGGGCCGGACTCGTCGACCGGCTACCGGCTCGTCGACTGACAGCTCTCCGGCTGACGGCTACCGGCTCGTCCTCCGATCACTCTCCGGCCAGCCGGTAACCGGCTCGTCGACCGGCTACCGGCTCGCCCGTCCGCCTGCGACGTCGGCGATCCAGAGGTCGCCGAACAGCTCGTCCTGCTGGAGATCGCACTCGCCGTCGTGGGCGAGGAAGAGGAGGGCGAGGTAGGTCAGCACCCGCGAGCCGCCGGCGGTGGCGACCTCCGCGAACAGCACGGCGTCGCGCCCGCGGTCCCACCGCTCGACGAGCGCCTCGCGAACGGCGTCGACGGTCTCGGACATCTCCTCGGCGTGTGTCGTGCCGGTGACGTCCTCGGCCGTGGGCTCGCCCGCCACGCGGGCGTCGTCGTCGGCGCGGTAGTCCACCGTCTGGGTGCCGCGCTGGAACCCGTGGGGGGACTCGCTGGTGTCGTAGCTCCGGGACTCCTTCCACCGGCGCTCGCGCTCGGCCGACCGGAGCTCGCGGACCAGTCCCTCCAGCGTCTCCGGGGTCCCGCGGGCAGACTTCCGGTCGAGTCGGCGCTCCATCTCTGACTCGAGGGCCTCGACCGGGTCGTACCCCGGCGGGGGCCCCTCGGCGCCGGCCGCACCGCCCTCGCCGGCCGGGTCCCCGCCGGCCATCGAGCCGCCCCCGGGACCGCCGAAGGGCGACCACGGGTCCGGTTCCGGCTCGGTCTCCTCCGCGGCGCGGTCCTCGAGGAGCGCGTCGCTCTTCATCCGCAGGAGGACGGAGGCGTAGAACAGTGCCCGACCCGAGGTGCGCAGGTCGGCCTCGTCCAGGCGCGCGAGGAAGGCGTCGGTCACCGCGACGATGTCGATGTCCCACGGTTCGATCTCGCCCTCCTCCGCGAGACTCACGAGCACCTCGACCGGCTCGACCTCGCCCACGTCGTCGGTGGGGACCGCGGGACCGGGCGTGGGCGGCCCGTCGCCGGTGTCTTCGGCGGGCGCGGCGTCGCGGACACCCCCGTCGGGCTCGAATCCGCTCGTCTCCCGGTCGGCCTCGCCGTCCTCGTCCGGACCGGGGGACCGCTCAGTCATCGGCCTCCACCGGCGGTTCGGCCCCGTCCTCGGTCAGGTCGATGCCGGTCACCGAGCTCACGTTGTCGCCCTGCATCGTGACGCCGATGGCGCGCTCGGAGCGCTCGAGCATCGCCGAGCGGTGGGAGACCACGACGAACTGCGCGTCCTCGGCCAGCTCGTCGACCAGCTCGCCGACGCGCTCCGCGTTCGCGGCGTCCAGGAACGCGTCGACCTCGTCGAGGGCGTAGAAGGGCGCGGGGTTCACCCGCTGGATGGCGAAGATGAAGGCGAGCGCGGTGAGGGACTTCTCGCCGCCGGACATCGCGTTCAGGCGCTGGACGGGCTTGTCCTCGGGCTCCGCGCGCATCGTGAGCCCGCCCTCGAAGGGGTCCTCGGGCTCCTCGAGCAGGAGCTCGCCGGTGCCGTTCGAGAGGCGCTCGAAGATGCGCTGGAACTGCGCGTCGACGTCCTCGTAGGCCGCCATGAACGTCTCCCGTTTCTGCTCCTCGTAGGACGCGATGCGCTCCTGGATGGCGTCGCGCTCGTCGACGAGCTCCGCGCGCTTCTCGGCGAGGTCGTCGCGCTCGGCCTCGACCTCGTCGTACTCCTCGATGGCGAGCATGTTCACCGGCTCGAGAGCGGTCATCCGCTCGTCGAGCTCGTCGAGGCGCTCTTCCACCTCCTCGAGGTCGGGCACCGACTCGGGGTCGGTCTCCACCGCGGCGGCGAGCTCGTCGACATCCGCGGCGAGGGCCTCCCGCTCCGCGCGGCGCTCCGAGAGCCGCCGCTCGGCCTCGCTCGCGACGTCGCGCTGCTCGTCGACCGCGTCGCGTGCGGCGCGGAGCGCCTCCCGGAGCCCCTCGCGCTCCTCCTTGAGGTCGGCGAGCTCCGCCTCGAGCTCCGCGACGGCCTCCCGCTTCTCCTCGAGGACGGCTTCCTTCTCTTCGATCTCGGCCTCGAGGTCGTCGATGCGGTCGCGCTGCTCGGCCTTCCGGTCCTGGGCGGCCTCGATGCGATCGTGGAGGTCGTCGATGGCGTCCTCGGCGTACTCCTTCTCGAGGGTCAGCTGGTTGAGCTGGCCGTCGACCTCGTCGATCTGGGCCTCGAGCTCCGCGATCTCGGCCTCGAGGCGCTCCTTCTCGTCGGTGAGCTCGGGGATCTCGGACTCGCGGAGCTCGGCCTCGACGTCCTCGATCTCGTCCTCGGCGTCGGCGATCTCGTCCTCGGCGTCCGCGATTGCGTCCTCGAGCTCGGCCATCTCCGCCTCGACCTCCTCGCGCTCCTCGCGCTTCTCGGCCGCGCGCGCCTCGAGCTCCTCGATCTCGGCCTCGAGCTCCTCGCGCTCGGCCTCGGCGTCTGCGAGGTCGCTCTCGACGTCCCGCACCCGATCGCGCGCGTCCGAGCGGCGGTCGCGTGCGTCCTCCAGGCGGCCCTCCACCTCGCGGATCTCCTTGCGCAGGTCGGTCTTCGTCCCCTCGAGGTCCCGGATGCGCTCGGCGACCCGCTCGAGCTGTCCCTTCCCGCTCTTCGAGAAGGAGTAGCGCGAGCCGGCGGTCGAGCCGCCGGTCATCGCGCCGCCCTTCTCCACGAGGTCGCCCTCGAGGGTGACGAGGCGGTACCGGCCCATCAGGTCCCGCGCCGTCTCCATGTCCTCGACGACGAGCGTCGTCCCGAGTGCGTAGCTGAACGCCGCCGAGAACGCGTCGTCGAAGTCGACGAGGTTGTACGCGAAGTCGATCACGCCGGGCTGGTCCGGGGGCGAGGGCACCCTGCGGTCGTCGAGCTCCGAGAGCGGGAGGAAGGTCGCGCGGCCCGCGTTCCGCGCCTTGAGGTGCTCGATGCAGCGCTGCCCCACCTCGTCGTCGCGGACGACGACGTTTGCGAGCCGGCCCCCGGCGGCGGTCTCACACGCCGTGGCGTACTCGCCCGCGACGCCGCCGAGCTGTCCCACGGTGCCGTGGACGCCGTCGAGGTCGGCGTCGAGCACCGCGGTCACCGGCCGCGGGTAGGAGTCGTCGCCGGACTCGCCGGCGGCGGCCTCGAGCTCGGCGTACCGCGCCTGCGCGGCGCTCAGGTCGTCCTCGACCTCGTCGAGCTCCGCGGCGAGCTCGGACTTCTCGGCCTTGAGATCGTCGACGACGCCCTGGATCTGCTCGACGTTGCGCTCGGCCTTCTCGCGCTCGCGCTCGAGGTCCGCGATCTCGTCCGCGAGGCGCGGGATGCGCGCCTCCTTCTCCGCGATGTCCTCCTCGATCTCGTCGAGCTCGGTCGAGCGCCGGCGAGCCTCGTCGAGGAGGCGGTCCTTCTCGCGCTGGCGCTCGTTCCGCCGCTCGCGCGCCGCCTCGCGGCGCTCCTTCTGGCTCTCGAGCTCGGCGGTCAGCTCCTCGTACTCGGCGTCGACGGCGTCGATCTCGGCCTGGACCGCCTCGAGGTCGTCCTCGAGCTCCTCGATCTCCGCCGCGAGCGAGGCCTTCTGGACCTTGCGCTCGCGGACGTCGCTCTCGAGCTCTTCGATGGTCTCCTCCTTCCGGTCGACCTCGACGAACGCCTGCCGGCGATCGCTCTCGGCCTCCTCGATGCGGCTCTCCGCGTCCTCGATGCCGTCCTCGAGGCGTGCGATCTCCCCCTTGATCTCCTCGATCTCGCGCTGGATCTCGAGCTGCTCGTCCTCGCCCTTTTGCTCGATCTCGGCCTCGAGGGCCTCCAGCTCGTCCTCGAGGCGCTGGACGCGCCCGACGCGCGCGTCGAGCTCCGCCTGGGCCTCCTCGTGGGCCGACTCGGCCTCGGTGACGGCCTCCTCGAGGTCGGCCAGCTCCTCGCGCTTCGCGGCGAGCGCCGCGGCGCGGCGGTAGCGCTCGTACTCCTCGCGCTCCTCCCGCAGTTCCTGGTACTCGAGGGCGGTCTCGCGCTCCTCGGCGAGCTGGTCGAGGCGCTGCTCCTTCTCCTCGATGCGGAGCTCCGCCTCGTCGATGCGCTCTTCGACGACGTCGAGCTCCTCGAAGGCGTCGGCCTTCTTCGCGTCGAACTCGGCGACGCCCGCGATCTCGTCGATGATCTCGCGGCGCTCGTGGGGCGTCATCGAGATGATGCCGGTCACGTCGCCCTGCATCACGACGTTGTACCCCTCGGGCGCCACCCCGGCCTGCGAGAGCAGGTCCTGGATGTCCGAGAGGTTCACCGACCGGCCGTTGAGGTAGTAGTAGGAGTAGTAGTTCTCCTCGGTCCGCTTCACCCGCCGCTTCACGGTGATCTCGTCGACGCTCCCGACGTCCTCGGAGCCCGCGGCGTTGACGACCTGGGAGCGCTCGAGGGTCCGGTCGCCGTTGTCGAGGGTGACCTCGACGACGGCCTCGCGGGGCCCCTCGCCGTCGTCCTCGCCCGCGTGACTCGGGTTGTAGATGAGGTCGGTCAGCTTCTCCGCCCGGATGCCCCGCGTGCGGACGAGCCCGAGCGCGAACAGCACGGCGTCGATGATGTTCGACTTCCCGGCGCCGTTCGGCCCGCTGATGACGGTGAAGTCGTCGTAGAAGGGGATGCGCGTGGTCCGCCCGAAGCTCTTGAAGTTCTCCAGGACGATTTCCCTGATGTACATGGTGGGCGGACCGGGGTCGGCCTACGCGACGATGATGTCGTCGCCGGCGTCCTCACCGGCGTCGTCGGTGGCGTCCTCCTGTGTGTGCTCCTGGTCGGTCGTCGGTGTAGGTGTTTCGTCCCCGAGCGGGTCCGGGTCGGCGTCGTCGGGGCCGGGCTCGATGATGCCGTCGTCCGCGTCGGCCGCGTCGTCGGCTCCCGTGTCGTCGTCCCCGGCGTCCGCCGCCGTCCCGTCGCTCTGAGCGCCGCTCTCGTCCGCATCCACGGTCACGGCGTCGTCCCCGCTTTCGCCCTCGGACTCCGGGACGAGGATGTCGTTCCCGCCCGGCGCGGACTCCGCGGACGCCACGTCGGCCGCCGCGTCGGCGTCGGCGGGCGCGGCCTCCTCCGTGGCCTGGCTCACGCCGCCGTCGGTGGCGCCGTCGGTCTCGTCCTCGCCCGCCGTGATGATGGGCTGGCTGCCGGCGACGACGCCGGTCTCGGACTCGAGGGCCCGGATGCGCTCGGTGTGCTCGACCAGCTCCCCGGTGAGGCCGTCCACCGTCGCCTCGAGCTCGTTGACCCGGTTCTCTAGCTCCGCAGTCCGGTCTCCCTCGCCGCTCATGCTCACATGCGGCGGCGCGAGGACCATAAGGCTGCGTCAGACGGGCGGCCGACGTGTGGTGAGGGCTTGTTCGCACGTGCTGTCAGGGGCGCCCGGCTCGCGGTTCGCTCGCTCTCGCTCGCTCACCGCTCGCTCGTCCGGCGGTCTCGCGGCGCGGTCGGCTTCGCCGACACCCTTGCTCCGACCGCCCGTTCGGTATCCTTTACCCACAGCACCCCGAACCGGCTCGTAATGAGTTCGGCTGCCGCGCGCGAGGACCTCGCCACCGTCATCGGCCTCGAGGTCCACGTGCAACTCGAGACCGACACGAAGATCTTCTGTGGCTGCTCGACCGCGCCCGCCGACGAGCCGAACGTCAACACCTGCCCGGTGTGTCTCGGGCTCCCCGGCGCGCTCCCGGTGCTCAACGAGGGCGCGGTCGAGGCCGGCGTGCGCCTCGCGAAGGCCATCGACGCCGAGATCCCCGAGCGCACCCACTTCGACCGGAAGAACTACTTCTACCCCGACCTCCCGAAGGGGTTCCAGATATCGCAGTACGAGGCGCCGCTGTGCCGCGACGGCGAACTCGAGATCTCCGTCGAGGGCGAGCGCCGAGCGGTCGACATCCGCCGCGTGCACTTAGAGGAGGACCCCGGGAGCATCGAGCACGTCGGGGGCACCATCGACACCGCCGACTACACCCTGGTGGACTACAACCGCGCGGGGATCCCCCTCGTCGAGATCGTCACCGAGCCCGACCTCCGCTCAGCCTCGGAGGTGCGGGCCTTCCTCGCGAAGCTCACGGAGGTGCTGGAGTACCTCGGCGTCTTCGACGCGGGCCGGGACGGCTCGCTCCGGGTCGACGCCAACGTCTCCCTCGTGCCGGCCGAGCAGATGGACGCGGCGGGTGCGGTCGACCCCGAGGACCTCGCGGACGCCAACCGCGCAGAGGTCAAGAACATCTCGAGTCACCGCGGCGCGGAGCAGGCCATCGCCTACGAGGTGACTCGGCAGCGCAACGCCATCCAGCGCGGGCGGGACGTGGAGTCCGAGACCCGCCACTGGGACGAGTCCCGCGGCGTGACCGTCTCGATGCGCGCGAAGGAGGAGGAGGCCGACTACCGCTACTTCCCGGAGGCCGACCTCCCGCCGCTCGCGGTCGCGGACTGGCGCGAGCGCCTGCCCATCCCGGAGTTGCCCGACGCCCGCCGCGAGCGCTTCCGGGCGGAGTACGGCGTGGACGAGGAGGCCGCCGACAAGCTCACGTCGACGAAGGCCGTCGCCGACCTCTACGAGGAGATCGCCGCCGAGGTCGACCCGGTCTTCGCGGCGTCGTGGGTCGCCGACGACCTCCTGGGCGAGCTCAACTACCGGGACATGGCCGTCGACGACGTCGCCGACCGCGTTGAGGAGTTCACCCGGCTCTGTGCGATGGTGGCCGACGACGAGATCACCGAGAAGAACGCCCGCGAGGTCGTGCTCCGCCGGATGCTCGACGAGGGCGCCGACCCCGAGGCCGTCGTCGAGGCCGCGGACCTCGGCGCCGCGGGGGCGGGCGAAGTCGAGGCCGCCGTGCGGGAGGCCATCGAGAGCAACCCCGACGCCGTCGCCGACTACGAGGCCGGCGAGGAGGGTGCGCTCAACTTCCTCGTCGGGCAGGTGATGCAGGCGACCGGCGGCAGCGCCGACCCCGGGACCGTGAACGAGCTGCTGCGCGCGGAGCTGGCGGAGCGCACCGACTGAGCGCTGCGGCCTTCGCCGGCCGGCGGCACCGACCCGCCGACCGCCTGCGTCCGCTGACGGAAACTTTACCAACGAACTGGCGCCTACCTCGACCGACGCGTGGACCTCATCATCACTGAGAAGGGGAACGTCGCCCGCCGCATCGCCGACATCCTGAGCGACGGGAGCCACCACGTCGAGGACCGGAACGGCGTCTCGGTGTACCGCTGGGACGACACCCACTGCATCGGGCTCTCCGGACACGTCGTCGGCATCGACTTCCCAGAGGAGTACGCCGACTGGCGGGACGCAGAGCCCGCCGAACTCGTCGACGCGCCGGTCGTCACCCGCCCCACCCGCGAGGACATCGTCGCCGTGCTCGAGTCCCTCGCCGCCGACGCCGACCGCGTGGTCGTCGCGACCGACTACGACCGCGAGGGCGAACTCATCGGGAAGGAGGCGCTGGACCTCGTCCGGGCGGTCAACCCCGACGTGCCCGCCGACCGAGCGCGCTTCTCCTCCATCACCGAGAACGAGGTGCGCGAGGCCTTCGCGGAGCCCGAGCACCTCGACGAGGACCTCGCCGCCGCCGGCGAGGCCCGGCAGATCATCGACCTCGTGTGGGGCGCGGCGCTCACGCGCTTCCTGTCGCTGGTCGCGCGCCGGCGCGGCGAGGACTTCATCTCCGTCGGGCGGGTGCAGTCACCGACGCTGAAGCTCATCGTCGACCGCGAGCGCGAGATCGACGCCTTCGAGCCCGAGGACTACTGGGAGCTGTTCGCCGAACTCGCCCGGAACGGCGAGTCCTTCGAGGCGCAGTACTTCTACGACGAGGACGGCTCGGAGGCCGAGCGGGTCGACGCGGAGGCCGCCGCGGACGCCGTGCTGGCGGTGCTCGCGGCCGCCGACGAGGCGACCGTCGACGAGGTGCGCCGCCGCACCCGCACCGACGACCCGCCCGTCCCCTTCGACACGACCGCGTTCATCTCCGCCGCCGGCTCGCTCGGCTACGGCGCCAGCGACGCCATGAGCGTCGCGGAGGACCTCTACACCGCGGGGCACATCACCTACCCCCGGACGGACAACACCGTCTACCCCGACGACCTCGATCCCGCGGAGCTGCTCGCCGCCCTCGCCGAGGAGCCGGCGTTCGGCGACGACGCGGAGTCCCTCCTCGCGGCCGAGGAGCTCTCGCCGACACGCGGCGACGAGGAGACCACCGACCACCCGCCCATCCACCCCACGGCGGACCTGCCCGACCGCGCCGACCTCGACGACCGGGAGTGGGAGCTGTACGAGCTGGTCGTCCGGCGCTTTTTCGCCACCGTCGCCGACCCGGCGCGGTGGGAGCACCTCCGCGTGGTCGCGGCCGTCGAGGGGCTCGACCCCGCCGCTGCGGACGGGACAGCCACCCTCGACGCGGCGGGCGTCGACCCCGACGACCTCCCCGGCGCTGGCGCGCTGAAGGCCAACGGGCGCCGCCTCGTCGAGCCGGGCTACCACGCGGTCTACCCGTACCACAGCACCTCCGAGAACTACGTCCCGGACGTGAGCGAGGGCGAGACGCTCTCGCTCGCCGACCCCCGGAGCGAGGCCAAGCAGACCCAGCCGCCGCGCCGGTACGGGCAGGCGCGGCTCGTCGAGACCATGGCCGACATGGGCATCGGGACGAAGTCGACGCGGCACAACACCGTCGAGAAGCTCTACGACCGCGGGTACGTCGAGGGCGACCCGCCCCGCCCCACGACGCTCGCCCGCGCCGTCGTCACCGCCGCCGAGGAGTACGCCGACCTCGTCGTGAGCGAGGAGATGACCAGCCACCTCGAGGCGGAGATGACCGCCATCGCGGAGGGCGAGAAGGACCTCGACGAGGTCACCGAGGAGTCCCGCGAGGCCCTCGAGCGCGTCTTCGCCGAACTCGAGGAGTCCCGCGAGGACGTCGCCGAACTCCTCCAGGCGAGCCTGCGCGCCCAGCGCGTCCTCGGTCCGTGCCCGGAGAGCGACCACGAACTCGTCGTCCGGGAGTCCAATCGCGGCGACTACTTCGTCGGCTGCGAGGGCTACCCCGACTGTGACTACACGCTCCCGCTGCCCTCCGGCGGCGAGCCGAAGTTGCTCGACGAGACCTGCGACGAGCACGGTCTCCGGCACGTCCGCATCGAGGCCGGGCGCAACTCCTTCGTCCACGGCTGCCCGCTCTGCGCCCGAGAGGGCGCCGGCGTCGAGCACGTCCTCGATGAGGGCACCGGCTCGTGTCCCGACTGCGGCGCGGCCGAGGGCGGCGACCTCGCCGTGAAGCGCCTCGAGAACGGCTCCCGGCTCGTCGGCTGCACGCGGTACCCCGACTGCGAGTACTCGCTGCCGTTCCCGCGCCACGGCTCGGTGGTGGAAACCGGCGAGCGCTGCGGGGACCACGACCTGCCCGAACTCGAGATCCACCAGGATGGCGAGGAGGAGCCGTGGGACTTCGGCTGCCCGGTCTGCAACTACGTCGCGTACCGCGCCCGCCAGGACGTCCGGGAGCTCGACGGCGTCGGCGACGCCATCGCCGGTCGCCTCGCGGACGCGGGCGTCGAGACCATCGGTGACCTCCTCGACGTCGAGGACCCCGACGCGCTGGCCGACGAGGTCGAGGGCGTCTCCGCGGAGCGGCTGGCGGACTGGCAGTCCGCGGCGGCGGAGGCCTGACCGGGGTCGGGTTCGAGGACCCGATCGGTCAGCCGACGTTACAGGGGGCTTCCCCGGCCGAGGTCCGGAGGTGGACCGTCCCCTCGGGCGTGGTCACGTTGTAGGCTTCGGGGATGCCGCCGTACCGGAACTCCGGGGAGTCCAGGCTCAGGTTGTGCGTGACGTAGGCACCGTCGGCGCCCCGTGCACGCTCGAGAATCGTTCGCGCGTCGTCGCTGAGGTTCCCCAGCGCGTAGACGGGTGCGTCGTGGAACTGTGCGTCGGGCGCCTCGACGACGCTCGCCTTGAGGAAACACGACGCGGGGTAGGTGGTCGTCCCCGCCGTCTGTCCCGTCGCCGTCGATGCTGCCGTCGGCGTGCCGGTGGTCACCTGTTCGACGGTCGTCCCCGTCGCGGGGCTCCCGCCGGTGGTCGCCGACGCCTGCGGTCCCGACAGTCCGGCACAGCCTGCGAGGAGGAGACATGCGGCCAGCGTGCCGACGCAGATCGTCTCTCTTCTCACGGCTCGTGGTAGCTGGCGGAGGTATTTTACACCTCCGATAATTCAGCCATCATTTCCAATCCACCTCCCTGTTCTGGTTCCCACGTTCACCGTCGATTCGCCAATACTGGGCCCAGGTGGCAGTGCTCGCGGTCGGGAAGCGCACACGGCTCCGTCTCTCGTCCACGGGTTCCCGGGCTGGCGCACTCCGCGTCCCCGTCTCAACATTCAAGCCGGCGAGTCCCGTAGCCCGACACAGATGCGCCTGGACGAGTACATCGCGGACCTCCAGCCCGAGGACGCCGTCGAGCGCCGGCGCCTCGCCGAGGAGAAGTCCTACGAGGTGCTGGACTACCTCGAGGGCGTCGGCGAGCAGGTCCGCGAGGCCACCACGGGGGACCGGATGCTCGGCTCGACCGCCCCGTCGGTGTTCGTCGGGCGCCACGGCTACCCCGAGGTGTCGACGGGCATCCTCTCGCCCGTCGCCGACGCCGACGCGGCCGGGGCGGCCGAGCTCGAGACGAACGCGTCGTGGTACGGCAGCCTCGACATCGACGACGTGCTCACCCGCCGCTCCTCGCTGTTGAACTCCCAGCGCACGGCGAACGTGAAGACCGCCGCCCGGGTCGGCGGTGGTGGCGGCCTCGGCGGTGCGGGGACGGGCAACGCGCCGGGTGAGGGACGCGGTGCGAGTGCGGGCAGTTCGTCACTCCCCCGGGTCGACGACGTGTGGGACGGCTTCGTCGGCACCCAGCGCGAGGTCGCCATCGCGGACCGGCCCGTCGACGTCGAGATCGGCCTCGCCGACACGCTTGACCTCGAGTTCGACCTCGACGACGTCACCACGCCGACCGGCCCCCGCGCGCCGGCGGACTCCGCCGACCTCGCGGAGAACCCCCACGTCCCGCGGCCGGTCGAGAAGACCCTCGAGGACGACGACTGGAACGCGGAGGGCGCGATGAGCTACCTCTACCGCCGCGGGTTCGACGTCTACGACGTCCAGCGCATCCTCTCGGCGGGCGCGCTCGGGCAGTCCGAGTCCCGACGCCTCGTCCCCACCCGCTGGTCCATCACCGCCGTCGACGACACCATCGGGCAGTACCTCCACGGACAGGTGCGGCACAACCCGAGCGTCGACGCGGTAGAGGTGCACGCCAACGAGTACCTCGGCAACCGCTACTGGGTGGTCCTCGCGCCCGGCCGGTGGGAGTTCGAACTCGTCGAGATGAAGTCGCCCGGGAGCGTCTGGAACCCCGACCCCGCGGGGAACATCTGGCTCGGGAGCGCGAGCGAGGGGTACGAGGGACGCACCGCCTACGTCGAGGAGACCGCGGGCGCGTACTACGCCTCGCGGCTGGGCGTCCTCGAGCACCTCCACGAGCGCGGCCGGCAGGCGAAGTGCCTCGTGCTCCGGGAGGTCTCGGACGACTACTGGGCGCCGGTCGGCGTGTGGCAGATTCGCGAGAGCATCCGCGCCGCGTTCGAGGACGCCCACGGCGAGGCGGAGACGTTCCACGACGCGGTCGCCACCGTCGCCACCCAGCTCCCGGTCGGGCTCGGCCGCCTCCGGCAGAAGTCCGACCTCGTGGCCGGCCTCCAGGCCAGCCTCGACTCGTTCTCGGGCTGAGCCCGAGGGCCGGGCGTTTCTTCCCCGGGCTTTTCTTCCCCGGGGTCCTCACCGGCACCATGTCCTCGCGCTCCCCGGCCGTCGCCGGCGGCCGGCTCCACGCCCTCGGGCTGTCGCTGGTGGTCGCGCTCGCCGGGTTCGCGTTCGGCTTCCTCGCGATGCTCGTGCTCGGGTCCGTCCTGGCGGCGGCCGGCGTCGACGTGACGGGACCCGGGGGACTGTTCGTCTCGCTGATCTCGCTGCAGGGTGTCGGCTTCCCGCTCGCGGCGGTCGCCTACCTCCGCGTCAGGGAGCTCCCGTGGTCGTTCGTGCCGGCGTCGGTGCCGTCGCTCCGCGACGTCGGCCTGATCGTCCTCGGCTGGATCGGTGCGCTGATCGCGGCGTACGGCGCCGCGCTCGCGGTCACGTCGGTCGTCCCGTCGCCGGCGGAGAACCAGGCCGCGGAGATCGCCCTGGACCATCCGGAGGTCATCCCGTACCTCATCCCGCTGGTCCTGCTGCTCAACGGCCCCGGCGAGGAGCTCCTGTTCCGGGGTGTCGTCCAGGGCACGCTCCGCGAGCGCTTCGGGCCCGTCGCGGCCATCGTGCTCGCGAGCCTGCTGTTCTCGCCGGCCCACCTCACGGCGCTGCTGGGCGCCTCCGCCGCGGCGGTGGGTGCGACGATGGCCATCCTCCTCGTTCCGAGCTTCGTCTTCGGCGCGCTCTACGAGTACAGCGAGAACATCGTCGTCCCCAGCGTCGTCCACGGCATCTACAACGCGACGCTGTTCCTCACGCTCTACGCCGCCGCGACGATGCCCGAGAGCGGGTCGAGCACGGCGCTCGCGCTCCTCTGAGAGTCAGTCCTCCGTCGGGACCGGCCCGTGCCCCACGACCTCGCGCACGGCGTCGAGGAACTCCTGGCGGCGCTCGAAGTACGGCACGTCGACCTCGTCGAGGACGTCGCCCAGCTGCCGCGGCCCGTCCGGCGTCCGTATCTCGGTGTCGCCCTCCGTGCGGCGCACCTCCGAGCGCTCGACGCCCCAGGTGAGCCGCTCGGCCACGCGCGCCGGGGGCGCGCCGGCGACGGGCGCCCCCTCGCCGAGGGGGACCGCGGGTTCGGACTCGTCGGATTCGTCGTCGGCCATGGGGCGGCTTCGACGGGGCGGCGATTCAAGGTTACGATGGCCGACGTGCGTTCCCCTGTGGGCTCGTCCCCGCGACCGGTTTGGCCCCCCGCGTTTGGGGCTCGCCCGCCGAGCCACCGACGTGTACGGTGACATCCTCCACCCCACGGACGGCAGCCGGGGGACGCGGGCGGCCGCCGACCGGGCCGTCGACCTCGCCGAGCGCTTCGACGCGACGCTGCACGTCCTCTCCGTGGTCGACGAGCGCGCGGAGGGCCCGAGTGCCGCGGCCGGCGACCGTGCGGCCGGGGACGTCGTGCCCGGAGACGGGGCCGGCGGTGACGGTGCGGCCGGGGAGGACGACGGTCCCGAGCCTCCCGTCGATGACTCCGGTGGGGGCGTGACCGACGGGGGTGAGGCGTCCGCGGTCGCCGGCGACGCAGACCTGGACCGGGCCCTGGTCGAGTCCGCCACCGGCGAGGCGCCCTCCCGGTCGGCCGCGGCGCGGGACGCCGTGGCCACCGTCGCCGACGAGGCAGCGGCGGCCGGCGTCGGGGCGGTCGAGGGGACGGTGGCGCGCGGTCGCCCGTCGCGGGCCATCTGCGCGTACGCGGACGACCGCGCCGTCGACCTCCTCGTGATGGGGACCCACGGGCGAACCGGCCTCGAGCGCCACCTCCTCGGCAGCGTCACGGAGTCGGTCGTCAGGCGCACTGACCGCCCCGTGCTGGTCGTCGGACTCGGCGGGCGGTGGCCGGCCGAGCGACCTCCGGTGGAGGAGCGGGTCTCGGGGTTCCGCGTTGCGGGCTCCTGGGACGACGTGGTCGCCCACGGCGAGCGCGTCGCGAGCGCGCTCGCGGCGCTCGGCGCGGACCCGGAGGCGCTCCGCGAGTTCGAGGAGTGGCGCCCGAAGCGCCACGAGTTCCTCGAGGCGGAGGTCAGCGAGAAGACGGTGGAGCGCGCCAGCCTCGGCGCCGGCGCGGGCGAGGACGCCGGCCACCCCGCGCTGGCCGACCTCGAGGAGACCGTCGAGGACGCACTCGCGGCCATCGACGTCGCCCGGGAGGACGGCCCCGGGGACGTCGTCGAGCGGTTCGAGGACGCCATCGAGCACGCGGTCCGCGCGGCCGACACCGGCGCCCGCCGGGCGTTCCGGACCGTCGAGCGCGCGGTCTACGAGGAGGTGATGACCCGGTTCACGCCGTACTACTTCGACAACGACCTCGTCAGCGCCGACGTGGAGCACCCGACGCGGGTGCTCGACGGCGCGGCGTACGTCTTCGAGGTGGACGTCCACGACGACGCGCTGAAGGCCGACCTCGCCCGACGACTCGAGACGGCCGACGGCGGGGGCACCTGAGTCTACGGACCCGCTGGGGGACATCCCGGGACCCGTCTCCGGCGGTTCGTGGCGTGCAGCACCGGCTGACGGGCGTCTGACGCATCTTTTTGGGGGACGACCGCCGTGATACACACTATGACGAGCCTCGCGGAGGCCTACGACCGCCGGGCCGGCGAGGTGGGGCGGGAGCGGCTCTACCTCGGGACGGGCCTGTTCCTCGCCGGCGCGCTGATGGTCGTGGCCGCCATCCTCGCCGGCGCGACCACCCTGCCGATGGACGCGGGGCTCATCGAGTCGGTCTACGGGGCCCGTGAGCTCGCCGGCGCACTCGCCGGACTCGGCGTGCCCGCCGTCTTCCTCGGCATCTTCGTCGTCCTCCCCGCGAGCGGCGCCACGCGGGCCGCCGCGGCCATCGGTGCCGCCGTAGCGGTCCTCGGCGTCGTGCTGTTCACCGAGGCCTACCCCTACGAGTGGTACGCCACCGCCGGCGTCCCGTCGAGCCAGACCCTCCTGGTCGCGACGGTGTACTTCTTCGGCGTCCTCACCACGTTCTGGTGCCTGTTCGCCGCCGTCGCGACGTTCAAGCGCCGCAACGACCCCGGCGGGATGGTCACGCTCACCTACACCGAGGGCGGCGTCACCAGGACCGTCCGGGTGATGGCCGACGACGCCGCGGAGGCGAAGGCCGCGCTCGGCGGCGTCGGGGTCTTCGGCGGCGTCGACGACCCGGACCGCGAGACCGCGACGAGCCCGGGCGACCTCGGCAACGCCACCGCCCCGACCGGCGGCGCGGTCAGCGACGGCGGCGCGGCCGCGGCCGGCGGCTCGGACGCGGGCGGCGCCGAGACCGTCGAGGGCGGCGAGGACCACGTCTCCGCGCAGACGCCCGACGACGACGGCCACGTGCTCGGCGCCGAGACCGACGACACCGACCTCGTCGACCGCTACTGCGGCAACTGCACCCACTTCGACTACGTCCGGTCCGACGAGGGCATCAAGCGCTACTGTGGCTTCCACGAGGAGGTTATGGACGACATGGACGCGTGCCGGCAGTGGGAGTCCAACAGCGACTGACGGCGATCCCCGCACGTCCCGCGCCGTTCCCCGCACATCCGCGCCGTCCCAGCCGACCCGCTCAGTTCTGGCCGCCGCTCACTCGAGGAACGTACGGACCCCCGCGGCGTCCCGCGCGTTGAGCACCTCACCCGCGGTCGCCCACCCGCGCCGCGCGGTGTGGACGCCGTAGACCTGGTTTCCCAGCTCCGTCGCGCCGTGGGCGTCGGTGTTCACGACGACCGTCGCGCCGGCCTCGACGGCGGTCCGGACCGCGCCGCCGTCGAGGTCGAGCCGCGAGGGGTGGCTGTTCACCTCGAGCGCGACGCCGGCGTCCGCGGCGGCCCGCGCCACGCGCTCCACGTCGACGGTGAGCCCGGGGCGCTGGTTCAGCAGCCGGCCGGTCGGGTGGCCGAGGACGTCGGTCTCGGGGTGCCCGACGGCGCGCAGGAGGCGCTCGGTCGCTGTCTCGGCATCCTGCCCGAGCGCGCTGTGGGGCGACGCGACCACGAGGTCCAGGTCGGCGAGCACGTCCTCGGGTGTCGAGAGGTCGCCCTCGGCGTCGACGTTCGTCTCGACGCCCGCGAACAGCGTGACGTCGGTCTCGTCGTCGAGGTCGCGCACGCGCGCGGCCTGTTCGCGCAGCGCGTCGCCGTCGAGGCCGACGCCGCCGACCATCCCCGGTCCCGTCGCGTGATCCGTGATCGCGAGGTAGTCGTGGCCGCGCTCGGCCGCAGCCGACGCCATCTCCGCGGCGGACAGCCCGCCGTCCGAGGCGTCGGTGTGCACGTGGAGGTCTCCGCGGAGGTCGTCGGCGGCGAGGAGGTCCGGGAGCTCGTCCGCCGCGGCGGCGTCGAGCTCGCCGCGGTCCTCGCGCAACTCCGGCGGGATCCAGGGCAGGCCGAGCGACTCGTACACGCCCGCCTCCGTCTCGCCCGCCACGCGCTCGCCGACGCGTCGCCCGGCGTCGGGGTCCGCGACGTCGGCCACGTCGAAGACGCCGTACTCGTTGACCGTCAGGTCACGGTCGATGGCGTGGTTGCGCAGGCGGATGTTGTGCTCGCGGCTCCCGGTGAAGTACTGGAGCGCGCTCCCGAACGCCGCGGGCGCGACGACCCGGAGGTCGACCCGCAGCCCGCTCGCCCGCACGCTCGCCTTCGTCTCGCCCGCCTCGATCACGTCCTCCACGCGCTCCCAGTCGGTGAACGCCCCGACCGCTGCCGCGGGCGCCTCGCTCGCGACCAGGACGTCGACGTCGCCGATGGTGGCCTTCCACCGGCGGAGCGAGCCCGCGACGTCGACCCGCTCGACGGCGTCTGCGTCCGCGAGTTCGGCCACCGCGTCATCGGCGAGCGGGCGCGCCAGCGAGAGCAGCGCCCGCTCGCGTGACTCCCGGGCGAAGGGGATGCGCTCGAGGATGTTCTGCTCGGTCGTGGCGCCGAAGCCCGACACCTCGCGGATCTCGCCGGCCGCCGCGGCGGCCTCGAGTTCGTCGAGGGTCGTGATCCCGAGCGCGTCGTGGAGGGCCTTCACCCGCTTCGGGCCGAGCCCCTCGACCGCGGTCAGTGCCGGCATGTCGACCGGCATGCGCTCGCGCTCCTCCTCGAGCGCCGCGATCTCGCCGGTCTCGACGTACTCCACGATCTTCGCCGCGATGGCGTCGCCGACCCCCTCGATCTCCTTCACGGCGTCCTCGCCCTCCGCGGCGAGTCCCTCGATCGCCGCGGGGTGGTCGCGGACGTTCGCGGCCGCCGTGCGGTAGATCTGGGGCTTGTACTCCACCTCGCGTGCCGAGAGGAAGTCCGCCAGCTCCTCGAGGCGGTCGGCGACCTCGGCGTTCCGGCTCACCGCGATCGGCCCCCGCCGGCACGGCTCTGTGCCCCACCGTCGGTTCGCGCCCCGCGCCCGCCGTCGTCCTCGCCCAGCGCCCGGTCGAGGAAGGAGCGCCACCGCTTGCGGTCGGCGACGGTCTGGGCCTGCATCTCGGCCTCGAGGTCGGTCTCGCCGAGGTCGGCGAGTCCGGCGAGCGCGCGGTCGATGCCGACGATCTCGCGGACGAGGCGCTCGCCCTCCTCGCGGCTCATCGCGAGGGCCGTCTCCTCGTCTTCGAGTCGGTTCCGGCGCTCGAGCCGCGCGCGGCGGAGCAGGGTGCGCACCTGCTCGACGCGCTCGCGCTCCTCGGTCGGGACCCGGTCGGCGGCCTGCACCTCGAAGACGAACTCGCGGAGCGCGACGGGCTCGCCGTCGAGGGAGATCTCCGCGGGAATCTCGGCACCGACGGTGGCGCCCTCCCGGTCGACGCGCTCCAGGAGCTGCTTGCGCTCGTACGGCTTCACGGACGGGGGTAGGGGGTGGGGGCGGAAAAGGGTGATTGGGGGCGCGCAGGGCGACTCGCGCCGTCGGGCCTGTCTCGAGGCCGCGTCGCCGCTGCGTGGCCGTGTCGCGCCTCGCAGTGCCGTGCGGTCGGCGTGTCGAGCGACGCTGGCGCGTCGCTCTCCCGCCGACCGTCTCGAGGTTCGTCGGCGGTCGTCGGCGCTTCGCGCCGACGCCGCCTCAAGCCTCGCTTACCACAAGATGCAAACCCACCCCCGGCGAACGCTGCACCGATGGCGAGGTGTGACCGGTGCGGCGAGGACGTCTCCATGCCGTACCAGTGCCGGCTCTGCGGCGGGACCTTCTGCTCCGGTCACCGCCTGCCGGAGAACCACGACTGCCCCGGCCTCGACAACTGGGGCGACCCGAGCGGGGTCTTCGACAGCGGCTTCGACGACAGCGTCCGCGACTCGGGCGAGCGATCCGCCGTCGACCGCGTCGCCGCGCGGCTCCCCGTCGACACCGGCCGCGGGGGGTTCTTCGGGTACTTCCGCGGGAACATGACCTTCGTCTTCCTCGGGCTGATGTGGGTCACCTACGCCCTGCAGTACCTGGTCGCGCCGCTCTTCGGCCTCCACCCCGGGGTGCCCGGCTCCGGCTGGTACCAGGTCTTCACGCTCAACACCGAACACCCGGCGTACGTCTGGACCTGGGTCACCTCCGTGTTCGCCCACGGTGGGCTCACCCACATCTTCATGAACAGCATCGTCCTGTACTTCTTCGGCCCGCCGGTCGAGAAGCGGATGGGCTCGCGGGCCTTCTTCGCGTTCTTCCTGCTCACCGGGGCCATCGCCGGCCTCGCGCAGGTCGGCGCGTCGCTCATCGTCGCCGGCGCGACCACGGTCCCCATCGGCGCGCCAGGCGGGTCGGCGGTCCTCGGCGCCTCGGGCGCCATCGCCGCCGTGATGGGCGTCCTGACGGTCCTGAACCCCAACCTCCGCATCTACATCTACTTCATCATCCCAATGCCGCTCTGGCTCGCGACGCTCCTGTTCGCCGGCTTCGCGGTGCTCTCGAGCACCGTCGGCGGCGTCGGCGCGGGCAACGTCGCACAGGTCGCCCACCTCGCGGGTCTGCTCGTCGGCCTCGGCTACGGGTTGAAGCTCAAGCGCGAGGGCGAGCGTGCGCCCCCGCAGCTCCAGCTCGGCGGCCGGCGCGGCGGCGGTCGCGGCGGCCCCGGTGGCCGCCGGCGGTTCTGAGATGGACCTCGCGAGACCCGACCTCCGTCCCGACCCCTCCCTCGAGCACGACGAGATGCTCGCGCTCCAGCGCGAGGTCGCCCGCGCGGCCCGGTTCGTCGACGACGTCGACGCCACGCCGGCCGCGGTGGCGATCGACGAGCCCGTGTCCGTGCCGCCGCTCCCCGAGGGCGCACCAGTGGAGCGGGGTGCGGTCGCCACCGCGGACCCCGCCGTACTCGGCGGCGACGGGCCCGCTCCCGGGACGGCCGGGGGCGGCGGGGACGAGGGCCCACGGCCGCTCGTCGCCGGCGTGGACCAGGCCTTCCGGGGCGAGGAGGCGGTGAGCGCGGTCGTCGTCCTCCGGGGCGACGAGGTGGTCGCCCGCGCAGCGAGCCGGGTCGGTCTGGAGATGCCCTACGTTCCCGGGTTGCTCGCCTTCCGGGAGGCGGGCGCCATCGTCGACGCGCTCGCCGCGCTCCCGGTCGAGCCGGACCTGCTCCTGCTGGACGGCTCCGGGCGCATCCACTACCGCCAGGCGGGACTCGCCACGCACGTCGGCGTGCTCTTCGACGTCCCCGCCCTCGGCGTGGCGAAGAGCCTCCTCTGCGGCGAGCCGGCCGCCCCCCTCGACCGCCACCTCGCCGCGGGGGAGCGCGTCGCCGTCGAGGCCGACGACGAGGTCGAGCCCGTGGGCCCTGGGGGCGACGGCGACCGCGCTTCACATCCCGTCCCAGACCCGGACTGGCCCGTCGTGGGGTACGCGGTCCAGACGCGCCAGTTCCCGAACCCCGAGCGCCGCCACGTCAACCCGCTCTTCGCGAGCCCGGGCCACCGCCTCCGGGCGGGGACCGCCGCCGACCTCGTCGACGCGCTCGCCGCGGGGTACAAGCTCCCGGAGCCGACGCGGCTCGCGGACGCGCTCGCCGACGACCTGCCGTAGACAGGGCGGTCGGAGCAAGCGTGTCGCGTCAGCGACCGCGCGGCGAGACCGCCAGACGGGCCGCGGGAGGCGGCCGCCAGGCCGCCGACACGTGGCCCGCGAGCAGGGCGGTCGGAGCAAGCGTGTCGCGTCAGCGACCGCGCAGCGAGACCGCCGAACGAGCGCAGCGGTGAGCGAGCGCCAGCGCGCGAGCCGCGAGCAGGGCGGTCGGAGCAAGCGTGTCGCGTCAGCGACCGCGCAGCGAGATCGCCGAACGAGCGCAGCGGTGAGCGAGCGCCAGCGCGCGAGCCGCGAGCAGGGCG
>JBDGTC010000099.1:0-6592 GCA_042217215.1 Halobacteriaceae archaeon | reverse complement strand
CGCGCGAGCCGCGAGCAGGGCGGTCGGAGCAAGCGTGTCGCGTCAGCGACCGCGCGGCGAGACCGCCGAACGGGCGCGGCGGGAGGAGCGACCGGCAGGGAGCGACGACACGCGAGCAGGGCGGTCGGAGCAAGCGTGTCGCGAGCGAGGTCTTCGACCTCGCAGGCAGCCGGCGCGAAGCGCCGGCGACGGCGGAGCCACGAGCCTGCCGACCGCGCGGCGAGACCGCCGAACGGGCGCAGCGGAGCCAGACCGGTGCCGCCCCGGTCTCATCCCCGCCCCGGTCGCCGGAGGCCCGAACGTTAACTCGGGGCGGCCCGACTGGACCTCCATGGACACGGAGACGGCGCTCGTCACCGGCTGCTCGTCCGGCATCGGCCGGGCGACGGCGGGCGCGTTCCTCGACGGGGGGTGGACGGTGTACGCCACCGCGCGCGACGTCGACGACCTCGCGGCCCTCGCAGAACGCGACGGCTGCGAGACGGTCCCCCTCGACGTGACCGACCCCGACCGCTGTGCGGCCGTCGTCGACCGCGTGGCCGAGGAGGCAGGCGGCGTCACCTGCCTCGTGAACAACGCCGGCTACGCCCAGTTCGGGCCCGCCGAGGACGTGCCGGCCGCCGCCCTTCACCGCCAGCTGGCGGTCAACTGCTACGGCCCCCACCGGCTCACCCGGCTGGTCCTCCCCCAGATGCGCGCGTCGGGCGGGGGAACCGTCGTCGCGATCTCGAGCGTGCTCGGCCTGGTGAGCGCCCCGGGCTACGGCGCGTACGCCGCCTCGAAGCACGCCCTCGAGGGGCTCACCGACGCGCTCCGCCCCGAGGTGGCGCAGTTCGACGTCGACGTCGTCCTCCTCGAGCCGGGCCCGGTCGCCACCCGGTTCCGGGAGCGCGGCCTCGCCGAACTCGACGCCCTCGAGCACAGGCCGGGGTACGAGACCGTCTACCGCTACCTCGAGGACCGCGCGGCGACCTCGTCGCTCGGCACCGTCGGTCCGGCCGCGGTCGCCGACGCCGCCGTCGAAGCCGCGACCTGTGCCGATCCCGACCCGCGGGTGCGCGTGGGTCCCGTCGCGCACCTCGGCGGTCTCGCCAGCCACCTCCCGACGCGGTGGCGCGACGCCGCCTACCGCCTCGCCGGACGGGTGCTGTCGCGGTGATCCGGAACCGCGACGCGCTGGCCACCTCGCACGCCCGGGAGGTGGCGCTGGACTGCGTGACGGCCGGGATCGAGGCCGCCCGCCCGGACCGCGTCGTGGCGGAGACCGTCACCCGGGACGGCGACACGCTCGGAGTGGCGCCACCCGGCGTCTCCGGCTCGGCCGGTGCCTCCCCCGTCACGGTCGACCTCGCCGAACCAGCCGAGGTCGTGGTCCTGGGCGGGGGGAAGGCCGCGGCCGGCGTCGCGGCCGCACTCGAACCGGTCCTCGGCGACGCCCTCGACGGCGGCCTGGTCGTCACGGACACGCCGGTCGAGACCGATCGGGTCGCGGTCCGGGAGGGCGACCACCCGGTCCCCACCGAGCGCAACGTCGTCGCCACCCGCGACCTCCTCGAGCGCGCCGGGGCGTGCACCGGGGACACCCTGGTCATCGCGCCCCTCACCGGCGGGGCGAGCGCGCTGCTCGCCGCGCCAGCCGCCGGCCTCACCCTCGCCGACCTCCGGGACACCACGGCGGCGCTCCTCGAGAGCGGCGCCGACATCGGGGAGATCAACGCCGTCAGGAAGCACTGCTCGGCGATCAAGGGCGGCCGGCTGGCGCGCGCGGTGGCGCCCGCTCGCCTCGTCACCCTCGCGCTGAGCGACGTGGTCGGGGACGACCTCTCGGTGATCGGCAGCGGCCCGACCGTCCCCGATCCCTCGACCTACGGCGACGCCGTCGGGGTGCTCGAGGACTTCGCCGTCGGCGTCCCGGACGCGGTCCGGTCCCACCTCGAGCGCGGCGCGACCGGCGACGCGCCCGAGACGCCCAAGCCCGGCGACCCCGCCTTCGAGCGCGCGAGTGCCCGCGTCGTCGCGAGCAACGCGACGGCGCTGGCGGCCGCGCGCCGGGCGGTCCCCTCCGAATACGACGTCGCCGTGCTCTCCTCGCGCTTCGAGGGCGAGGCCCGCCACCTCGCGGGGCCACACGTCGCCGTCGCCGCGGAGGCCGTCGCGACCGGCAACCCGCTCTCGCCACCGGCGGTCTTCCTCTCGGGTGGCGAGGCGACCGTGGCGGTCACGGGCGACGGCGAGGGCGGACCCAACCAGGAGTTCGGCCTCGCGGCGGCCATCGAACTCGCCTACGGCGCGGTCCCGGGCGTCGGTGGTGACGACGCGACGGCGCGACCCGACCACGGCGACGCGGTCGGCGGCGCACGCGCGGGGGCCGAAGAGGTGGTCGTCGCGGCGGTGGACACCGACGGGCGCGACGGCGCCACGGACGCCGCCGGGGCCCTCGTCGACCGGGAGACCCTCGCACCGGACGGCGGCACCACGGGCGACCGCTCGGCCGCCCGCGCCGCGCTGGCTGCGAACGACGTCACGCCGTTCCTCGCCGATCGCGGCGCGCTGGTCGAGACCGGGCGGACGGGCACGAACGTCAACGATCTCCGCGTCGTCGTGGTGCGCTGACGGGCCGTCGCCCGGGCGAGGCCGCCACGCCCGTCAGCCGGCCGACGAGAGGCACGCGGCGACCGCGCGGAGCATCGTCGGTCCGCGCACCTCCGCGGCGAACAGCGGGACACGCGCGACCGACCGACCGCGGAACAGCGGCGTGGCCTCGTCGAGTGCGGCGCGCTGGGACTCCCAGCGGCGCGCGCAGAACGCACACGACTCCAGGTCGGGTGCGACGAACGCGTCGGGGTCGACGCCCGCCGAGCCCTCGACCACGGCCTCGAAGGGCTCCATCACCCGGTTCACGACGACGGTCCCGACCGGAATCCCCGCGCGTTCGAGGCGGTCGACCAGCCGCGTCGACTCCCGCACGCTCGACAGTTCGGGCACCGCGACGACGCGGAACTCGGTCCGGTCGGCGTCCCGCAGCACGCCGCGCAGCCGTTCGACCCGTGCGGCCACCTCGTCGAGGTCCGGTCCCTCGCCCCCGTCGCCGACGCCGGGGACCGCCCCGAGCATCCCCGAGAGCCGCTGGCGGAGGCGCGCGAACTGGCCGACGAGCCCCTCGAGCACCTCCGGCAGCTCGAGCAGGCGCAGCGTGTGCCCGGTCGGGGCGGTGTCGACGACGACGCGATCGAAGCGGTCGTCGTCGAGGAAGCGGAGCAGTTGCTGCATCGCGGCCGCCTCGTCGGCGCCCGGCAGGTCGTCCGCACCGAGACCGCCGTCCCCGTCAGCGCCGGCCGGCCCGGCACCGGCGGCTCCCTCGCCGTCCGCCGCCGGACCGTCCGTCCCGCTCCCCGGCCCGAGCCCGCCGAACAGCGACTCGAGACCGCCGAGGTCGCCGCCGGCACCGAAGACGCCGGCCTCGTCGAGGGCGTCCTCGGGGTCGATCTCGCCCGCGTACAGCGGGTGGTCGGCCGCGACCCGCGTCGGTTCGGGACCGACCTCGGCGTCGAACGTGTCTCCGAGCGAGTGCGCCGGGTCCGTCGACACCACCAGCGTGGGTGTGCCGGCCTCGGCGCTCGCGATGCCGGTCGCGGCGGCCATCGTCGTCTTGCCGACGCCGCCCTTCCCGCCGTAGAGCACGTACTCGGGGGTGCCGGCCGCGACCGCTGGCGAGAGGTCCTCGACGGCCTCGACCGGGACCGCGCCGTGCTCGTCCGAGCCGTCGCCCCCGCCGGTCGCGCTGCCGGACGCACCGCCCGCGCCCCCCGTCTCCTCGTCGCCGTCCGCGTCGGCCTCGTCGCGCATGGATCCCGGTGCACGGCCCGCACGGGTGTACTCGTCGGTCGCGTCGCTGCGTCGGCGGCGGTCCCCGAGCCGGCGGCGTGGCCCACCTACGCCGACTCGAGGAACCCGGTCAGACGCTCGACGGCGGTCTCCACCGCGGGCGTGACGAGCGCGAACCGGAACCACGCCCCGAGGTCGCCGAAGGTCTCGCCGGGCATCGCGGCGACGCCCGCCTCGCGGATCAGGCGCTCGGCGTTGTCCATCGTCCCGGGCAGGTCGGGGAGGCTGGCGAGGACGTAGAATCCGCCCGCGGGTCTGCGCACCGTCGCCCCCGCGGCCTCGAGCCCCGTCGCGAACGTCTCGACCCGGTCGCGGAGCCGCTCGCGCACCGCCTCGTGGTGGGTCGGGTCGGTCTCGCGGAGCGCGTGGAGCACGGCGGCCTGGGCGGGTCGGCTGGCCGAGACCGTCGAGAGCAGGTGCCGCGTGCGGGCCCGCTCGGCCAGGTCGGGCGGGAAGAACCCCCACCCGACGCGGAAGCCCGTGACGGCGAAGGTCTTCGACGCGCTCGCGGTCACGACGCGATGCGGCGCGTCGACGGCGAGCGCGCTCGCGAACGGTCCGTCGAGGACGACGTGGTCGTAGGTCTCGTCGCTCACGAGCACCGCGCCGGCGTCCGCGGCGACCTCGGTCACCTCGCGGATGGTCGCGGCGTCGTACACCGCTCCGGTGGGGTTGTTCGGCGTGTTGAGGAGGACGGCGGCGGTCTCCGGGCCGGCGGCCGCGCGGACCGCGTCGGGGTCGAGGTCGCCCGACGGGCCGGTCGGGACCCGCCTGACCCGCGCGCCGAGGAGTTCGACCTTCGCGGGGTAGTACGGGTAGACCGGGTCGGTGAGGATCACCTCGGGTGTGGCGCTCCCGCCGGCGCTCCGGCCGTCTCGCCAGCGGTCGATGGCCGCCGCGAGCGCGAGGTGGTTCGCCTCGGCGGCGCCGCTCGTGACGAGGACGCTCGACTCGGGGACGTCGCGCCGCGCGGCGATCTCGGCGCGGAGGTCGTCGAGCCCCTCGCTGGGCGGGTACTGGAAGGCGGCGGGGTCGGCCTCGCCGCTGTCGGCGTACGTGCGCAGCCCCTCGGCGACTGCCGGGGGCGGGCCCCAGTCGGGGTTGCCACTCACCATGTCGACCACGTCGCGGTCGACGCGCTCGGCGAGGTCGCCCAGCCGGTAGAACTGCGGCTCGTCGTAGGGCATGGGGTCCCCTCGCTGCGCAGCCCCACACCCTTTTCGTCCGGTCGCCCCTCGTCGCCGGCATGAGCGTCGACCCGGAGGCGGTCGTCTCGGCCCTCGCCGACGCCGACCAGACGGTGGCCGTGGCGGAGGGCGTGACGGGCGGGCTGGTCTGCGCGCGGCTCACCGACGTGCCGGGCGCGAGCGACGTGCTCGAGCGCGGGTACGTGCCGTACGCGTACGACGCCCTCCGTACCCAGCTCGGTGTGGACCGGGAGACACTCGACGAGCACGGCGCGGTGAGCGAGCCGGTGGCCCGCGTGCTCGCCCGGCGCGCCCGCGACCGCGCCGACGCCACCTGGGGCGTCGCGACCGTCGGCGTCGCGGGCCCGGGCGGTGGGACGGCCGACCGGCCCGTCGGCACCGTCGTCGCCGGTCTCGCCCATGCCGCGCCGTGGGGGACCCGGGACTCGTGGGCCCGCGCCGATCGCCGGACGTTCGACGGCGACCGGCGTGCGGTCCGCGACGGCGGTGCGGCCTGGGCGCTGGCGCGGCTCCACGAGGCGGTCGTCTTCCACGGGTCGGACTGACGGGGCTCAGTAGGCCGTCACGTCGTCGAAGCGCCCGCCGTACGTGGGCTGGGCCGGGTGTGTCGCCGCCCGCCCCGGGCCGGCGATCCGGGCGACCTTCGTCCAGGTGTTCTCCCACGCGAGGTGGGCGAACTCGGCGTGACACCGCAGGCGGTGCCGGCGGCCGGAGCGGTGCTCCACGCGGCGCGAGACGTCGCCAGCGAGTGCGGCCGCGAGGTCATCGCCGTCCGCGACGGCCGCGTCGAGGGCGGTCCACACCTCGCCGACCGTCCCCCGGAGGTGGGCGTAGGAGGAGCCGACGGTCGGGAGGTCGGACTCGCGGGCGATGGCTCGCGCCCGGCGGTTGTCCCACCGCCGGTGCTTGGGATTGTACACCTCCACCGCGTCCAGGACGTCGCGGAACCGGGCGACGTCCCCGGCGTCGAGGCTCACCGTGAGGAACTCGGGGTGAGGCACGAGCACGGTGGCGTCCTGGCGGGCGAGTTCGGCCATCGTGGCCTCGAGGGTGAGGAAGTCGGGGACGGGCTCGTCGAGACCGAGTGCGAGGACGTGCTTCCGGTTCCGCCAGGAGCCGGTGAACAGCTCCCGGGCCGGGACGACGAGGAGGTCCTCGTCGGCGAAGCGCGCGGCGCGACGCTCGACTGCCGGGAGGCGGGTGAAGTGGGGCGCGTAGACGAGGGCGTCGAGCCCGCGCGCCTTCGCCCGGGCGACCACGTCCCCGTCGAGGACCTTGACGTGGGGGTCGACGCGCGTCTCGGAGCGCGCGGGCCCGTCACCGCGGTCGCCGGGCACCCCGCTCACCTCAGCGCTCTTCGCTGTCGAGGACGCGGATCTGGTCGCCCCGGACGGTGACAGGGATGGGGACGGTGGCCTCGTACAGCTCGACGGTGACCTGGTCTTTCCCCTCGTCGATGCGCTGGACCTGGGCCTTCTCGCCCTTGAACGGGCCCGCGA
>JBDGTC010000043.1:0-39410 GCA_042217215.1 Halobacteriaceae archaeon | reverse complement strand
CGAGATGGCGTCGGAGATGGTGATGGTGCCGAACTCGATGGGCATCCCGCCCGCGTCGTCGACGCCGTCGTACGCCGACGCCGCGACGTGGTCGAGGTGGACGTTGCAGGGCGTGATGTCGGCCGCGGGGTTCGCGATGCCGACCATCGGCGAGGAGAGGTCCTCGTCGTCGTAGCCCATCGCGCGGAACATCGCGCGGTGGCCCGCGCTCTCCGGCCCCTCGGTCACCTCGCTGCTGTGCAGGTCCCGGGCGGGCATCTCGTCGTCCTCGGCTGCCTCGGTCGCGCCCGCGTCGGGGCCGGCGTCCTCTGCCGGCTCGTCGTGCGTGCTCATGTGTGCCCGTGGACGGTCCGGGCATTTAAATCTCTCCGGTCACGGGTTCGCCGCCCCCGCCTCCCGGACCGCGGTCCGCCCGAGGGCGCCCTCGAGCACGTCGGCCACCTCGCCGGTCCCGCTCTCGACGACGGGCGCGGGTCCGGGGTCACGCACCGCCGCCCCGGCGCGCTCGAGGGACCGCGCCACGGTCACGCCCCGGACGCCGGCGGCCTCGATGCGGTCCGCGACGCCGCGCTGGCAGTCGATGAACGGCATCACCACGCAGTGTGTCCCCGCGACGGTCGCCTCCGCGATGGAGGAGAAGCCGGTGCAGAGCACGACGTCCGCGGCAGCGGCGACGGGGTACATCGCGGGGACGGCCTCCCAGTCGGGGCCCCCGACGAGGCGGACGTCGTAGCCGTCGGCCGCGAGGTCGTCGGCGAGGTCCTCGAACCCCGTCGAGTAGGTGCCCGGGACGACGAGCACGTCGAAGGGCTCGACCGGATCGGCGTCGGGGGTGTGGGGATCCGCGGGGTCCGGGACGTGCACCACGGGGCCGACGTGGTGGAGGTCCGGGCGACCGGTCTGCTCGGGGGGTAAAAGCGTCGTGAGACAGAAGGCATCGGCGCGCCGGAGGGAGTACCCGTTGAACAGCGTGAAGCCCACGCGCTCGGCGAGGGCGTCGAAGTCGGCGACGGTGGAGTGGTCGAGGCGGACGAACGGGACGCCGTGGCGCTCGGCGGCGGCGACGGCGAACGGGTCGTCCGCGAGCAGCACGGCGGGCTCGACCACGCGCAGCCACGACGAGAAGTCGGCGTACCGGCGCGCGGCCCGCGGCACGGTGTCGGCGAGCGCGCGGACGACGCTGTCGGCGCGCTGGTCGATGAAGTCCACGCCAGCGGGCTCGTAGGGGTCGAAACCGTTGAGCTCGGCGAACAGGGTGCCCGGGCCGCCGCCGGCCAGCTCGACGTCGTACCCCCGCTGGCGCAGCTCCGCGGCGACGGCGATGGTCCGCGTGGCGTTGCCGGCGCCCTCGGGGGCGTGTGCGAGTGCGACCGTCGGGGCTGCCATCACCCGACCAACCGGGCCATTCCATAAAGGTTAGTTGGAGCGACGGCGCACTCAGCCTAATGCCCGACCCCGACGTCTGCGTGACCGTCCCCACCGTCAGGAACCCGGAGTGCGTCGAGGACTACGTCGCGAACGCCCGCGAGCACGGGTTCGACACCGACCGCCTCCACGTCCTGCTGGTGACCGAGGACTTCTGTGACACCGCGGCCATGGCGGAGATGCTCGACGACCTGGGCGTCAGCGGCGACGTCTTCGACGCCACCGCCCGCGAGGAATGGTTCGCAGAGCGGGACCTGGGCGAGTACGCCGACGTCATCCCGGCGAACTCCCACGCCGAGACCTCCTTCGGCCTCCTCTGGATGCTCGAGCGCCCCCGGTTCGAGTACGGCCTGTTCATCGACGACGACACCGCGCCCATCGACCGGTGGGACTACTTCGGGGCCCACCTCGAGCGCCTCGGCTCGACCCCCGAGGTCGAGCACGTGCGCTCGGACGAGCAGTGGGTGAACGTGCTCTACCAGCACGTCGACGAGCACGGTCTCTACCCGCGGGGCTACCCCTACGGCTGCATGGACGAGACCGTCGAGACCGAGACCCGCGAGGCCGACCCCGTCGTCGCGACCCAGGGGCTGTGGACCAACGTGCCGGACCTCGACGCGGTTCGCATCCTCATGGACGGCGACCTCCGGGGACAGGCCCAGACACGCACGTCGGTCGAGGACTTCGACGGCGACTTCGTCGCCGACGTGGACCAGTTCCTCACCGTCTGCTCGATGAACCTCTCCTTTACGCGCGAGGTCATCCCGGCGTTCTACCAGTTCCCGATGGACGACAACGTGTGGGAGATCGGCCGGTTCGACGACATCTGGTCGGGGCTCACGCTCAAGCGCGCCGCCGACATGCTCGGCCGCTCGGTGCTCTCGGGCTACCCGCTCTGCGAGCACAACAAGGCCGAGCGCTCGACGTTCGCCGACCTCAACAACGAGGTGCCGGGCCTCGAGGTGAACGAGCACTTCTGGGAGGCGCTCGCGGAGACCGACGCCACCGCCGACGACTACTACGACGCCTACGAGCAGATGGTCGCCGCCGTCGACGCCTACGACTTCTCGGCGTACGCCAACCACGAGTTCATCGACGTCTGCGTCGAGGAGATGTCCCGGTGGCTCGAGCTCTGCGCCGAGCTCGACCCCGAGCGGTAGGCGGACGGTCGCGGCAGCGAGCCGTCCGGCCCTGCATCCGAAACGCACTACCCCGGTCCGGCCCACGCTCCGCCGATGGCACCGACGGTCCGGGTGCGGACGGGCGCCCGCCTCCACTTCGGTTTCGGCAACCTCTCGCTCGCCCACGAGCGCCTCTACGGCGGCGTGGGCGTCGCCCTCGAGGCCCCGGAGACCGCGGTCCGGGCGTCGCCAGCCGACGCCGTCGCGTGCGAGCACGACCGCGCCCGCGAGTACGCCGAGCGCGCCTGCGACCTGCTCGACCTCCCCGGCGCCGACGTCGCCGTCCAGGAGGCCCTGCCGCCACACGTCGGGCTGGGGAGCGGGACCGCGCTGGCCCTCGCCACGCTCGCGGCGGTCGCCCGCGCACACGACCGCGCACCGGCGGTGCGGGAGCGAGCCCCCGCGCTCGGCCGGGGCGGCCGCTCGGGCGTGGGCGTGGCGGCCTTCGAGGACGGCGGCGTCGTCCTCGACGCCGGCCACCCGACGAGCCGGTTCACGACCGCGCCGCCCGAGACGGGCGAGTGGACCGTCCCCGCGGTGGCGGCCCGCCACGACGTCCCGGGGGACTGGCGCTTCCTCCTCGTCCGGCCCGCGGTCGGCGAGGGGCAGAGCGACACCGCCGAGGACGAGAGCATGCGCGCGGTCGTGCGCGGCGCCGACCCGGCGCTCGCCGACCGCGTCGCGGGCGCGATCTGTCGCCGCCTGCTCCCCGCGGTCGCCGAACCCGACCTCGCGTCGTTCGGCGACGCGGTCGCCGCGGTCGGGCGGCTGAACGGCGCGTGGTACGCCGACGAGCAGGGCGGCGTCTACCGCCCGCCCGTGGGCGAACTCGTGACCGCGCTCGCCGAGTCGCCGGCGGTCGAGGGCGCCGGGCAGTCCTCGTGGGGGCCGACGGTCTACGGCGTGACCGACGCCGACCGGGCGGCCGAGGCGATGGCCGCCGGCCGGGACGCCCTGGACGCCGCGGGCGTCGCGGGGCGCGTCCGCGTCGTCGAGCCCGCGAACCGCGGCGCCCGCGTCGAGCGCGTCCCGGACCCCCCGGGCTGAGTCGCGATGCGGTGTTTTCCGCGTCGCGGTCGTCTCCCCCCGCCGTCTCGTCTCCGCGGGGAAACTGGTAAGCCGCCGGCCGGCGACGCCCGTCCATGGACCGCATCCCCTTTGGCGTCTCCCAGCTCGACGAACTGGTCGGCGGGGGTGCGCCGGCCGGGAGCGTCGTGCTGCTGGCCGGCGAGGCCGGCGCCGGCGCCCGGGAGTTCGGCTTCACGTCGGCGATGCTCGGCGGCCTCGCGGAGACCGACCCCGACGCCTTCCGCCTCCACTACGGCGACCTCGCCGAGGCGGCCGCGCTCCCGCCGGAGATCCACTACGTCTCGATGACCGCTGCGACCGCGGACCTCCGCGCGGAGATGTCCCTTGCCTTCGAGGACGACCTCGTGGAGGCGGGGCTCGGCGGCGTCACGTTCTGTGACCTCTCCGCGGAGTACTTCCAGCTCTCGCCGGTGCCCCGGGAGTGGTACGCGGGCTCGCGGGGCACCATCTCGGAGCTGGCCGACGGGGAGCAGCGCCGGGACGTCATCGAGTCGCTGGCCGACTACTTCGACGAGCACGCCGAGGGCAGTCTCCTCGTCGTGGACTCGCTGACCGACCTCGTGAGCGTCGCCGGCGGGCGGCTCCACGAGTGGCGCGACGTGGTCTACCTCCTGAAGGGGCTCCGGAAGGCCTCCCGCCGGTGGGGCGGGCTCGTGCTCATCCACGTCGCGCGCGAGGCCATCCCGGACCAGCGCATGGGCGACCTGATGACCTCCGTTGACGGGACGATGCTGTTCGAGTGGACGGGCGAGGGCTCCGAGCGCAAGCGCAGCCTCGTCGTGAAGGAGTTCCGCGGCGTGCTCTCGCAGTTAGAGGACGAGGACATCGTCCGCTTCGAGACCGAGATCCGCGAGGGCGGGTTCGACATCACGAACGTCCGGAAGCTGCGGTGACGGCTGGCGCGCCGGCCGGGCGCCGGCGCGGCGCCCGGTGGCGCGCCGCCGCGGGTGCGAGCACCGGCACCGCGGGACAACTGTAAAGCGCGTCCCGGCCGAAGCGCCGGTCCCCGATGCAATTCTGTGACGCCTGCGGGTCGATGATGAAGCCCGCGGCGGCGAGATGGTCTGCACGTCGTGTGGCGAGCGCGTCCCCCGGGACGAGGCCGCCGCCGAGGCGTTCGTCTCGACGGAGACCCAGACCGACGAGGACCTCATCGAGTCCGACGAGGCGGCCAACATCGAGGGCAAGCCCACCGCGACGGACGTCACCTGCGACGCCTGTGGCCACGACGAGGCGTGGTACACCATCAAGCAGACCGCGAGCGCCGACGAGCCGCCGACGCGATTCTTCAAGTGCAAGGACTGTGGCCACCGCTGGCGGGAGTACAGCTGAGTCTCGCCCGGCGGTGCCGAACTCCCCGCTCCAAGTGAGTGACCTGTTCCTGGCTTCCCAAGAGATACGTCCCACACCGGAGAACACGCCCCATGGAACGCCGTGCGCTGCTCGCGGGTGCCGGGGTCGCTCTGACGCTCGACCTGGCGGGCTGTTCGAAGAGCCCACCCGACGGGGGTTCGGGCCGTGACTACGAGGACCACACGATGGACGTCGACACGACGACCGCTCCGGGCGACGGTTCGGCCGGCGACCGGCGGTAGGTGGGCCCGGTCCGTCTCCCGGGTGCGTCGACGGCCGGGAGCCGGGCGCTCCAGTGCTCGCGGCGGGTTCGACCGAAGACCTATCACGGCGAGGGGTGTCAGGTGTGGCCACCGCAGGCGGGCGGACGGCTGACCGTGCACCGCCCGCCCGCTCGCCAATGACACCCGACATCGACCCCGGCTCCGACTTCGAGTCCGCCGCGGACCGCGCCGCGGACGAGCGCGAGCACGTGATCGAGCCCATCGAGGCCCAGGGGTGGGAGCACGTCCCGCCCGAGGACGTCCCGGGCTGGGTCGAACGCGAGGTCCGGGACGCGGTGCGGATGACGACCGGCCCGGACTACGAGTACGACCTCGTCCACGGCGACGACCACGTCTACAAGGTGGCCAGCACCGTCCACGGCACCGATCTCCACGTCTTCCGCGTGCCGAAGTCGGCGTACTACGAGACGACCCCGGAGGCGGGCACCTGCCCGCACTGTCAGGACTACGTGGAGCGCGACCCGGACGACCCCTACCTCACCTGTCCGACCTGCGGGTGGCAGTACAGGCCGTGGCGGGAGCGCCTGCGGCGCGTGTGGCGCGCGCTCACTCCCTGAGACCACCTCCACGCACCGAGACCACACTCCTCCCCGGCACTGTTCTGTTACGGTTGACGCACGTCACGAAAATAGCCTCCCCACGCAGCGAGCCTGTGTCGGCGGATTTCGGCCTCACCATGGGTGGGGCTTCGAAAGGGGCCGACCGCTCGATCCGTCCTCGAGGAAGCAAGCTCTGGAGCGAGGGAGCACCGCGACCGAGCGAAGCGCGCAGCGACTCGCGGACGGTCGAGCGGGAGGGGCTTTCGGGGGACGCTGTATTACTCGCAGTATTATCTGAAGAGCGCCCTCCTCCCCGGGAGCAACAGTTATTGTTCGCGGGCCGGAACATCCGGACGTGAGTCGACCGCTCCACGGCGTCCACGACGACCCGGCCGAGGGCTTCGCGGTCCTGGGTGGCCTCGGCGTCGCCCTGCTCGCGGGCCTCCTCTTCGCCCGGCAGGGGACGACCTACGGCTGCTCGCCGGGGCTCTGCCTGCGGGTCTTCGAACTCGGCCCCCGCCTCGAGGTGGCCCTGGCGGCGTTCGGCGCGACCGGGCTGGGCTACGCCGTCGCGGTCCACCGCCGCGGGTGGCGGCCGTGGGGCGTGCGCGGCGCGCTCGTCCTGGCGCTGCTCGTCATCCTGGTCGGTGTCTGGTTCTCCCTGATGTACGCGCCCGGGTTGGTCGTCCTCCTCGCGGGTGCCGACGCGGCGCTCCTACTGCTCGCCGGAACGCGGGGCGTGCTGGTGGGAACCGAACCGGCCGCCACGTCGCGGGGGTGAGCCGACGCGACCCGTGAGCCGTCCGGCGCGCGGCGTCCACGACGACCTCTCGCCCTCCCTCGCGGTCATCGGTGGCCTCCTGGTCGCGCTCACCGCGGGCCTGCTCCTGCTCCGGCAGGGACGGGACCTGCCGTGTCTCCACCGCGGGGGCGCGGCAGACGCCGTGGCGGCCTCCGGAGCCTTGGCATACTCGGTGGCCCCCTGCACGGAGCGTGGCTACACGCTCGTCCAGACCGCCGGCATCGCGTCGCTCGGCGGTGCTGGCCTCCTGCTCGCGGCCCTGGTCCGGTGGCGCGGCTGGCGTCGCCCGTCGGCCGCGGCGTCGCTCGCGCTCGGCCTGCTGCTCCCTGGTGCTGCCGTGGCCGTCCGGTCCGAGCCGTCCGGCACCGCCGTCGTGGGGCTGTTCGCGGCCGGCGGTCTCCTGCTCGCGGTCCTCGTCCGCCGGTCCGATTGGCGCCGGCCGGTGGCCGCGGCGTCGCTGCCGGTCGGCGTCGGCCTCGTCGTGGCCGCGGCCGCCGCCGGGGCCGAGGGGTCGCCCGCCGCGTTCGCCGGGCTGTTCGCCGTCGGCTGTCTCCTGGTCGCGGGGGTCCGTGGCGTCGTGGTCGGGGACGACCTCGCGACCACCTGACCGGGCCGACTCAGACGACGGCCCACGCCGCGAACACGGCGACGCCGCCGACCACGGTGCTCAGCACCGCCTGGACCCGGAGGCGGTCGAGTCGCGCGTGGGCGTGCTCGTCGCCGTGGTCGCCGGCGGCGACGGCGTCGTGGACCTCCGACCCCGTCTCGCAGCGCGGAAGGAAGTCCATCGCGACGTGGAGGAACACGCCCGCGGCGAAGCCGAAGACCGCGCCGCGGGCCGTCGCCGAGATGGGCGGCGCGAGGAGGTCGACGGCGATGGCGGCGACGCCGACCCCGCTCGCGGGCAGGAGGAGCGCGGCGACCGACCCGCCGCGGGCGCGGAGGCGCCGGGCGGCGGCGTAGCCCGCCGGCCCCTTGTGCGAGACGATGGCGAGGCCGAGCAGCGGGCCGAGCGAGGGCATCGTGGCGTACACCGCGCCGATGATGGTCCCCGCGGAGAGGGAGTGGGCGGCGAGTTCGGCGACCGTGCGGTCGAGCGGGAGGTCGCGGTGCGAGAGGCGGTGGCCGACCGTGTGGCCGGCGAAGCCGGCGAGCAGGCCCGCCGCGACGCCGAACCCCCCGGCGGCCTCGTGGTGGCCGACGGCCGGGGGGACGAGGAAGACCGCCGCGCTCGTCACCATCGCACCGCTCGCGAGGCCGTAGCCCCACACCAGCCCCCGGGGGCTGGTCTCCGCGGCGCGGGCGCCGAGCGCGGCGGCGCCGGCCATCGCCGCGAACGCGACCCACGCGATGCCGAGGAGCTTCGCGGACGTGCCGGCCGCGAGCGCGACGGCGGTGAGGGCGACGAAGGCGGCCGCGCCCGCGACCCCGACCCGCGTCTCTCGCGCGCCCGCACGGTGGCTCATGTTGGTACGACCGACGACGTGCTTGATACCGGTTCCGGCTCGGGAGCGGGCCGCGCCCCGGGGCTCACCCGTCGTCGCCGGGCGCCCCGGAGGCGGCCGTGGACGCCTCCTCGCCGGTCCCCCCGTCGTCGGGGATGCGCACCGTCACGACCGGTACCGTCGCGCTCTCGACGACGCGCTCCGCGACGCTGCCGAGGCTCACGAGGCGGTCCCGCCCGGTGCGCCCGTGGGTGCCCATCACGACCATGTCGACGTCGGCCTCGTCGGCGTAGGACAGTATCTCGCGGTGCGGGACGCCGTCGCGGAGGACGCGCGTCGCCGCGAGGCCGGCGTCCTCCACGGCCGCGACGACGTCGTCGAGGGCCGCCTCGCCGTCCTCGCGCAGGCGCTCGCGGACCGCGTCCTGCTCGCCGTCGTCGGCGGCGACGTACAGCCGCCGGTTGACGACGAACAGCGCGTGGACGGTGGCGTCGTGGTCGCGGCCGATGGCGACCGCGTGCCGGACCGCGTCGAGTGCGCCCTCGCTCCCGTCGGTCGGGACCAGGATGTCGTCGTACATGCGGTGTGCTACCGCGCGCAGGTACTTCAATCGGGACGGTGGAAGCGACGCGGTTACGACGGCAGCGCCACGACCCGTGCGCATGAGCCGCCTCGACCTCGACGCGGTCCGCGGGTTCGAGCGCGGCGTCTACGTCGTCGCGCTCGCCCGCATGGTCAACGTCTTCGGCTCCGGGCTGGTCTACCCCTTCGCGACCATCTACTTCCACCTGGAGGTCGGGGTGCCGCTGTCGGTCGTGGGTGTCGGGCTGCTGGCGAACAACGTCGGCACGGCGGTCGCGACCGTCGCCGGCGGCATCCTCGCGGACCGCCGGGGCCGGCGCCCGGTCATGGTCGCGAGCATGGCCGCCTCGGCGGTGGCGTTCGCCGCCTACGCGGCGGTCGTGCCGGTCGCCGCCGCGACGCCGCTCTCCCCCGGCCTCGTCTTCGGCGTCGTCGCCACGGCGGCGGGGCTCGCCGTGGGTCTCTACACTCCGGCCGGGCAGGCGATGACGGCCGACCTCACGACCGGGCCGGAGCGCGACCGCGCGTTCTCGCTGCTGAAGCTCGGGAGCAACCTGGGGTTCGGCGCGGGACTGGCGGTCGGCGGCCTGCTCTACGGGCTCCTCGACGTCTCGGTCTTCCTCGTCGACGGGCTGTCCTCGGCCGTCGTCGCGGTGCTGGTCTGGCGGCTCCTGCCCCGCGTCCGCGACAGGGCCGCCACCGGCGCCGCGGAGACGGTGGCCGACGCGCTCCGCGGGTGGGGCGGCGTCGTCTCCCGCCCGCGGGTCGCCGGCCTGCTCGCGCTCAACGTCGGGTTCGCCGTGATGTACGCACAGATGCGCACCACCGTCCCGGTCGTCGCGGAGCGGTTCCTCGGGTTCGACCCCGCGGCGGTGGGTGCGCTCTACGTGCTCAACCCGGCCACCATCGCCGTCCTCCAGCTCCCGCTCGTGTCGGCGGTCTCTCCCTGGCGGCGCACCCGCGGCCTCGTCGCCTCCGCGGGCTGCTGGGCGACGAGCATGGTCGCGGTGTGGGCGGTCTGGGCCGTCCCCCGCGTCGCCGGCGTCGCCCTCGTCGCCGCCCACCTCGTCGTCCGAACGGTGGGCGAGGTGCTCCACCAGCCCCTGGTCGTCTCGCTCGGCAGCGACCTCGGCGACGAGGCCGAGCGCGGCACGCACCTCTCGGTGCTCGAACTGGGCAAGCGACTCGGCTTCGGCCTCGGCTCGTTCGTCGGCGGCCTCTTCTTCGACGCGGGCGCACACGTCGCGCTCTGGCCGACGCTCGCGGTCGGGTGCCTGCTGCTCGCTGTGGGGCTCCTCGCGCTCGAGACACGCCTCACCGCGGCGGAGAACGGCGTCGCGGCGCCGGCGTCGACGTAGCGCTGGGGCCGTCGACTGCGCTACCCGCCGAAGCTGTCGAGGTCGGTCTGCTCGGGCGGCTCCACCGGCTCGAGCACCGCCGGGCTGTCGTTCCCGGGGTCATTGACGAGGGTGGACACCGGCTCAGCGCGGAGCTCGTCGGTCCACGGCTCGAGGCAGTCCGCGGCCGCGTCGGCGGGCCCGTCGAGCCACGTGGACTCCGCCTCGCGGGAGAGCAGGACGGGCATCCGGTCGTGGACGTCCGCGACCGGTGGCGCGGCCTCGCAGGTCACGACGGTGACCGTGTCGAGGTCCCGACTCTCCCCCTCCCACCGCCGCCAGAGGCCCGCGAGCGCGAACGGCGCGTCGCCGGGCAGGTGGACGCGGTAGGGCTGGTTCTGCCCCCGCCGCTCGCGCCACTCGTAGTAGCCGTCGACGACGACGAGACACCGCCGCTCGGCGAACGCGTCGGCGAAGAATCGCTTCCCGGAAACGGTCTCGGCCCGCGCGTTGATGGGGCGAGGCCCCTCGTCCGGGTCGTCGGCCCACGGCGCCACGAGGCCCCACACGCGCTGCCGGATGGCGTCGGGGCGCTCGGCGTCGATGGTCGCGAGGGGACTCCCCGGCGCGACGTTGTACCGCGGTCGGTAGTCGTAGTCCGGCGTCGCGCCGAAGCGCTCCTCGAGGTCGGCGACCGGCGCGAACAGCGACGTGCGCCCGCACATGGGTGCGGTGAGGGGGCGCGTCGTGAAAACGGTGTCCGCCACGCGTGTGGCGGCGGGGGTGCCTCGGCGTTACTCCTCGACGGTGATGGTGCCCTTCATGCTCCCCTCGTGGGGGATGCAGAAGAAGTCGTACGTGCCCGCCACCTCGAAGGTGTGCTCGTAGGTCTCGCCCGCGGGGATGTTCCCGCCCTGGCTGGACATGTACGCGTCGCGGGCGGCCTGCTCCGAGTCGTAGTCGCCGCTGGCGAAGTACTCCGCCTCCTCGGGGATCTTGTCCCCGTAGGCGGTGACGGTGTGGCCGAGGGAGCTGGTGTTCTCCCACGTGACGGTGTCCCCGACGCTGACGGTGAGCGAGTCGGGGTCGAACACCAGCTGGTCGGTCATGTCGACGGTGTTCCCGTTCCCGCCGCCGTCGCCCCCGTCACCGCCGCCGTCGCCGCCACAGCCGGCGAGCGAGACGGAGATGGCCAGTGCACCGGCGCCTGCGATCGCCTCGCGTCGAGTCGGATTCGAGTTCACACCCCGGGATTAGCGCACGACGCGGTTAAATCCTTTACCAAAACGCGTTCCCGCGAACCGGCGACAGCTGCCGGTGTCTGCGAATCGACTCTCCACGGGCGCCTCAGTCGCTGCCGGCGCTCGCGACGACGGAGACCAGCACCGACCCGACCACACAGAGCACGAGCGGGTAGACCAGTCCCGCGAGGAAGGCCGCGGTCACGGGCTCCGGGCCGACGACGCTGTTCCCCGAGGTCATGCGGAAGAGGAAGGCGCCGACGACGGAGAGCGCGAGGTAGCCGGGGACCACGGTGAGTCCCGTCTTCGCCGCGAACTGCGGCGACGCGTCGCGCGCGGACTGGTAGCCGACGATGGCGCCGGCGCCGAGCAGGAGCACCGGCGGGACGAAGAAGAGCCACGTGGCGAACGCCCCCGACTCGGTGATGAAGTTCGCGGCGCCGGTGCCGAAGGTGATGCTGAAGACCGACAGCGACCCCACCGTGTCCACGTAGTGGGCGTTGTAGAACAGCCACCCGACGCCGCGCCACACCTCGTTGCCCGAGATGGGCCCGAGGGCACCGTTCCGGATGGCGCTGTTCGTGGCGACGTAGGTGACGAGGTAGCCGAGCACGTAGACGAGCATCCCGACGAACGCGCCCGCGGCGAGCGGGAGGTCCCGGACGCCCTCGACCGGCCGCGCGCTCCCGCCTGGCTCCCGTCGCTGCGGCCCCGCCGCCACTCGTCCCGGAGGCTCCTGTCTCGGCGCCCCCGGCCTCGGCGCCACCTGCCTCGGCACCCCCGGCCTCGTCGGCACCGCCGGCGGCGTCGTTCTGGGCTCCGGACTTGGCGCTCCCGCCGGACGGCTCGTCGTTCGCCATGGGAAGACGATGCCTCGGCGGCCGGATATAGGTTTGGTGGCCGTTGTCAAGGCGCTGTTCAGATAATATTGTGAGTAATACAGCGTCCCCCGAAAGCCCCCGGGCGCTCGACTCGGGCGGCTCGTTGCGCTCCTCGCTCCGCTGCGGTGCGTACGTCGCCGTCCGTCGTCGAGCACCCGGCCCCTTTCGAAGTCCCACCCTCGTGGATAACGAAATCCGCCGACACAGGCCCGTCTCTCAGGGGTTCGAATCGCATGACGTGCGTCAGCCGTAACTGAACAGTGCCGTTGTCAAGGTCCCGTGTCCGCGGGTCCCGCTCGGCGTCGTCGCGGCTCTCGGCGTCCGTCTCCCGCCCGCCCGCCGTCCGGGCCGACCGTCCACGCTGGATTACAGTGGTGGAGGGCTACCATCCGGTATGAACCAGCGCCCTCCTGCGTCGATGGCTGCCGCGGGGAGCGGTCTCGACCGGAGCGCCGTGACGGGTGGGCGGTGGGGCGTCCCACCGCGTGACTCGAGGTGGCCACCGTGACCGAGGGCGACGAGGAGCTCGCCAAGGACTTCGGCCTGCTCTCGGCGCTCACCATCGGCGTCGGGACGATGATCGGCGCGGGCATCTTCGTGCTCTCGGGCCGGGCCGCCGCGGCGGCCGGCCCCGCCGTCGCGCTCTCCTTCGTCGTCGGCGGCGTCATCTCGCTGTTCACGGCGCTCTCGGCCTCCGAACTGGGCACCGCGATGCCGAAGGCCGGCGGGAGCTACTACTACGTCAACCACGCGCTCGGGCCGCTCTTCGGCTCCGTCGCCGGGTGGGGCAACTGGATGGGTCTGGCCTTCGCCAGCGCCTTTTACACGCTCGAGTTCGGGAAGTACCTCGGCACGTTCGTCCCGCTCCCGGTCGTGACGGTCGGCCCCCTCGCGCTCTCGGAGTTCCAGCTCGGCGCGCTGCTCGCTGGCGCGGCGTTCGTCGCCGTCAACTACGTCGGGGCGAAGGAGACCGGTGGGGTCCAGATCGTCATCGTCACAGTCCTCGTGGGCATCCTCACGGTCTTCGCCGCCCTCGGCGCGCTGCAGGCCGATCTCTCGACGCTCCGTCCCTTCTTCCCGGCGGAGACAGGCGGGCTGGGGTCGGTCCTCCCGGCGACCGGTCTCGTGTTCGTCTCCTTCCTCGGCTTCGCGAAGATCACGACCGTCGCGGAGGAGCTCAAGAACCCGGGGCGGAACCTCCCGCTGGTCGTCGTCGGGAGCGTCTGCATCGTGACGGTGATGTACGCGGTCATCCTCGTCGTGATGATGGGCGTCGTCAACTGGCGCCAGTTGGGACCGGCGTCCACCGAAACGCCCGTCCTCGACGTCGCCGAGATCGCGTTCGGTGGGGTGGGCGCCGCAGGGCTCGGCGTGGGGCTGCTCACGTTCGCCGGCCTCCTCGCGACGGCCTCGAGCGCGAACGCGAGCATCCTCGCCTCCTCCCGCATCAACTTCGCGATGGGGCGTGACCGGCTCGTGAGCCCCGCGCTCAACGCGATCCACCCGACGTTCGCGACGCCCTACCGCTCCATCGCCGTCACCGGTGCGCTCATCCTCGCGTTCATCGTCGCGGGCAACGTGAAGACGCTCGCCAAGACCGGCAGCGTCCTCCACCTCGTCGTCTACGGCCTGCTCAACGTGGCGCTGATCGTCATGCGCGAGGCCGACACCCCGGATACGACCCCCACTTCGAGGTCCCGCTGTACCCCGCCGTGCCGGTGCTCGGTGCCGTCACGTCCTTCGGACTCATCGCGTTCATGGACCCGGTGGAGATCGGCCTCTCGCTCGCGTTCGTGGCCGGCGGCCTCGTCTGGTACGTCCTGTACGCCCGCGACGAGGCGGACAAGGTCGGGGTGCTGAGCCGGCACGTCCTCGCCAGTCCCGAGGCGTTCTCCGACCGCGCCGTCTCCGTGGCCGACTCGGTCCAGCCACGCGGCGGGGAGTACCGCGTGATGGTCCCGCTGTCGGACCCCGAGACAGAGCACGACCTCATCACGCTCGCGAGTGCCATCGCGAAGCGGCGCGGCGGCACCGTCGACGCCGTCCACGTCGTCCAGGCGCCGGACCGGACGCCGCTCGGGTACGCCGCCGAGCCACGCCGCCGAGGTCGAGACGGACTACCACGCCGTCCTCGACGACGCGCGCCGCGACGCCGAGACGCTCGGCGTCGACGTGGAGACCCACACCATCTTCTCGCACCGGCGCTTCGAGGAGATCTTCGACGCCGCGGCCGACCACGGCGCCGACCTCGTCGTGATGGGCTGGAGCGACGACGCACACGGCTCCCCCGGGCGGGTCGAGGGCGCGCTCGACGACGTCACCGCCGACCTCCCCTGTGACTTCCTCGTCCTCAAAGACCGCGGGTTCGACCCGTCCCGCATCCTCGTGCCGACCGCGGGCGGCCCGGACTCCGACCTCTCCGCGGAGATCGCCGGCCTGCTCCGCGACGCCTTCGACAGCGAGGTGACGCTGCTGCACGTCGCCGAGGACACGGACGCGGGCGAGGAGTTCCTCGCGGCGTGGGCCGAGGAGCACGGCCTCGCCGACGCCGACCGGCGCGTCGCGTCCGGCGACGTCGTCGAGGCCATCGAGGCGGCCGCGGCGGACCACTCCCTCGTCGTCCTGGGCGCGACCGAGCGGGGGCTCTTCTCCCGGCTCCTCTTCGGGACGGTGGTGATGGACGTCGCCGCCGACGTGGACTGCTCGGTCCTCCTCGCGGAGCGCGCCCGCTCCCGCGGCCTGGTGGACCGGCTGTTCGGCGAGTGACCGCCGCGCCGGTGCCGGGGAGCAGTGCCGCGTCACGCCGGCTCCGGCCGGGCCGGAGGCGGCCCTGACGGACGGGCCCGGTCGCGAGGGGTCCGCCGGGGCCCCCACGGCGCGCAGCGCCGGCGCCGGGGTCCGTGACACGTGCGCGGGTTCGCGCCGTTTTCGGTCGTCCCAACGCTTGCACCATCGACGGGCGTTAAACTGAACCGGGGATCTTCCGGACACATGGTCAGAACAGACCCGTTCGACCCGGACGAGAAGCGCTTCGAGTGCCGGTCCTGTCAGGAGCGACTGACGACGACCGCCTACCGCGCCGAGTGCCCGGAGTGTGGCGGCGCGCTGCGGAACATCGCCGTCCCGCGGGAGTAGGTCCCGCCGGCGGCGCGTGGCGGTCGCTGGTCGGCGCGTGACCCGTCGATCGGACGGACCCGCGGCTCGTCGGTGTGATAAACGTGAAAACGCCGTGCGTCGCTTCCGCGACGCGGTGTCGTCTCTTACGCTCGGACGACGTTCGTCGCGCGCGGGCCCTTGGGGGCCTGCTCGATGTCGAACTCGATCTCCTGTCCCTCTTCGAGGTCCGGGCCGCCAACGTCCTCCATGTGGAAGAAAACGTCCTCGTCCGCGTCCTCAGTCTCGATGAAACCGTAACCGCCAGTGTCGTTGAAGAAATCAACGGTGCCGTTTGCCATTGCAACTAGACACAGGAGCGACCCGTTCATAACACTTCCGCGAGACGTGATACCACGACCGTCGGGTCGGGGACCCGTGGTCGCGAGCCCCCGGCGGCCGACGGGCCGGCCTCTCACATCGTCCGCTCGATCTCGCGCTCGATCCTGGCCACGCGCTCGGGGTCGTACGTCCAGAACCCGTCCCAGTGGCGCGGTTCCGTCTCGACGGCGACGAGTGCCGCGGCGCCGTCCCGGCGCTCCCCGGCCGACGCGTCATCCCCCGGCGCGGACACGACGAACCAGACGTCACGGAAGTCCTCCCCCCAGCCGGCGTGCATCGTCGCGTCGAGGTCGTGGGGGAGCACCCAGTCCGGCTGGCCGTAGACGTGGGCGGCGACGCCGCTCTCGGCCAGTCGTCGGTAGACCGTCCGGGTGCCCTGCTCGTCGTGGAGCCGCGAGAGCCACTGGAAGGAGGCCCGGTGTCGGCCCGCGTCGCGGGCGAGCGACCGCGCCTCGATCTGGCTGGAGATGGCTATCAGGACGAGCTTCTCCTTGTGGGACTCGGGGTAGCCACGGAGCGTGAACCGGGTGTCGGCGAGGGCCTCGAGGACCGCGGGCACGGCCAGGTCGTCCAGGCCGCCACTCCCCGTCCGGTAGGTGTCGGAGTTCACGAGGAGGATGGCCTCCTCGAGGGCGGCCAGCGGGGAGCGCGCGACGACCTCGTCGCCCCGGAGGAGGTAGACCACGTTCGACGCCTCCTCCGGCTGTCCGGCGTCGAGTTCCTCGATCGGGACCGAGGGGACGGCGCTCTCGAGCAGGCGGCGAAGCGGTGCCGGCGCGTCCCAGTTCACCAGGGCGAGGCGGTGCTCGCGCTCGGGCGTCTCGGCGACGAAGCGGCGGAGCGACACGGTGGCGAATCGTGGACGGCACGACAGTTAACGGTTTGTCCGGGCCGCGGGCCGGGCGCACGCCGCGTCACGCCACGGCCGACAGCCCGAAGGGCGTCGGCCCCGTTCGGTCGCGGGACATGCGACCGCACGCGGGCGTGGACCTCTCGCGGCTGCTCCAGGACCGGTTCGCCAACGCCGCGCTGGCGTGGCTGTGTGTCGGCCTCGCGGCGGTCCTCGGCGTGCGCGAACTCGCGGTGGGCGACCCGCTGTGGGGCGTGCTCGTCCTGTTCGTCGCCGGGCTCGCCGCCGTGCCCGGTGCGTTCTACCGCTCCGTGACGACCACCCTCCCGTGGGAGCTGGTCGCGCTCGTGGCCGCCACGGCCGGGTGGCGGACCGTCGACCCGCGGGCGGAGGCGGCACTGTACGCGGTCGCGGCCGCGGCCGCGCTGCTCGTCGCGGCCGAACTCCACCTGTTCACCACCGCGCGGCTGAGCCACCGGTTCACCGTGGTGCTGGTCGCGTTCGGCACGGCCGGCATCGCGGGTGCCTGGGCACTGACGAGCTGGGCCGCCGACGCGGTGCTCGGCACGTCCTACATCACGACGAACGCGGAACTGATGGGGGACTTCGTTGCCGCGTCGGTGACCGGCCTGCTCGCCGGCGTCGTCCTCGACGGGTACGTGCGGGCGTGCGAGGCGCGCCTGGCCGGCCTGGCGCGCGTGGGCGACCTGGTTCCGTCCGGCGAGGAGGGCGGAGAGGGATGAGCTCCCGGGCTCGCCGTCGGCTCGGCCGTCTCTCCGCCGCCGTGCCGGACACCGACCGCCCGCGGGCGGCGCGGGCGATGCAGGGGCTGATGTGCCTCGCGATCGTGGTCGGCGCGGCGGAACGGAACGTCGGTGTGGTCGTGAACGCCCTCGGCGGCCTCGCCGTGACGCTGCTCCCCGGTGCTCTCGAGCGCCGGCTCACCCTGCCACTCGACGCCGGGCTCTCCCTGTGGGTCACCGGTGCGGTGTTCCTCCACGTCGTCGGCGCGGTCGGCCTCCCCGGCGTCCCCGGCAACCTGTACACGGGCGTCTGGTGGTGGGACCACCTCACCCACGCAGCGAGCGCCGGCCTGGTCGCCGCGATGGGCTACGTCACGCTCCGCGCGCTCGACGAGCACAGCGACGCCGTCGACCTCCCCGCGGAGCTCACGGTCGCACTGACGCTCCTCCTCGTCCTCGCGTTCGGCGTGTACTGGGAGGGCTTCGAGTACGCGCTGGGTCACGGCCAGGTGGGCGGCGAGAGCGCGCTCACCCAGTACGGCGTCGAGGACACCCTCGAGGATCTCGCGTTCGACGCTGCGGGCGGTCTGGTCGCCGGCGTGCTCGGCGAGGTCTACCTCCTCGGGGAGGCCGTCGAGGACCTGAACCGGAGGGACTGAGTCGGTCGGCGCTCACCCGGGCCGCGACGCGCCGGCGTGGTCGTGCGAGCGGTACCACCGGCCGATGGACAGTTTCGACGGGCCAGCGGTGGGCACCTCCCGCCACCACCTCTATGCCCTCGGGGAGCGAACTGGAACCATGGCACTGGAGTTCCACTTCCACGGCACCGTCTTCGAGTACAACACCGGCCGCGCGGCCGAGGACGAAGCGGCGGCGGAGTCGACCGACGTCGCCGTGGAGGAGTCCGGGGGGACGGCCGACGGTCGCGGGAGCGGCGCCGGGGCGCTCCTCGCCCTCGCCGCGCTCGCGGTACTCGCCTACGGGGTGCGTCGGCTGGCTCGCCGGCGTGGCTCGAACGCCGCCGGCGACGTCCCGGACGCGGAGGAACTGACGGTCGCGGACTGACGACCCCGGTCGCCCGGCGGCCGACGGTGGGACACCCCACACCGCTGCCGACCGACGACGGCCGAGGACGCGACCACGCGGTGTGGCCGACCTCCGCTCGGCCCCGCGAGGCTTTTCCGCGACGGGCGGGTACCGGAGGCATGACACTCGGAGCGAGCGTCCGGGCCGTGGCCGGCGCGTCCGGCGACGGCGCGGTCGACTGGGCGGCCGTCGAGCGTGCGGCGAGCGCCGCCGTCTCGCCCGGCGACGTGCGGCTCTCGTCGGCCGAGCGGGACGCGTATGCCGCCGACGTCCGCGCCGCGCGGGACGCTATCCGCCCGGTCGCGGGGCTCGCGTTCGACGTCCCGCGCACCGTCGAGATTCAGCACCGCCACCACTGGATCGGCGCGGCCGTCGACACGTTCGAACGGATCCTCGCGCCGCTGGACGACGCGCCGGTCCGCTTCCCGGGCGTGACCCGGACCGTCAACACCGCGACGATGGCGGCCGCCCTCGCGTACCTCGCCGACCACGTCCTCGGGCAGTACGACCCGCTCCTGCTCGCCGACGGCGCCGCCGACCACCGCCTCTACTTCGTCCACCCGAACGTCGAGCGCGCGGCGGTCGCACTCGACGTGTCCCGCGATCGCTTCCGGCGCTGGATCGCGTTCCACGAGGTGGCCCACGCCGCGGAGTTCGCCGCCGCGCCGTGGCTCCCGGGCTACCTCGAGGACCGCCTCCGCGCGACCGTCACCGCCCTCGAGGCCGGCGACCTCGAGCGGTCATCGATGGCCGAGCTGACGCTCGCGATGACGGCCATCGAGGGGTACGCCGAGCTCCTCATGGACCGGAGCTTCGACCGCCCGGTCGAGGACCTCCGGGAGCGCCTCGACGCGCGGCGGCGCGGTGGCGGACCCGTCGCGGGGCTCGTGCGCCGCCTCCTCGGGCTCGAGCTGAAGCGCCGGCAGTACGAGCGCGGCCGTGCCTTCTTCGACGCCGTCGCCGCCGCGCGCGGCCTCGCCGGCGCCGCACGCGTCTGGGACGACCCGGCGAACCTGCCCACCGAGGCGGAGCTCGAGGACCCGTCCCGCTGGCTCCGCCGCGTCGGCCCCTGAAACGCTTCGGACCCCCTGTCGCCTACCCCGCCCCATGGCAGACGATGACCGCGTGGTCGTGGTCGGTGGCGGCATCGCCGGCCTGACGGCTGCGCTCTTCACCGCGCGGCACGGCCGCGAGACCGTCGTCCTCGACGACGGCCGCTCCCTCCTCGCACGGAACGCTCACCTCGAGAACCTCCCCGGGTTCCCCGCCGGCGTCGACGCCCGGCAGTTCCTGGCCGTCCTGCGCGAGCAGGCCGAGAACGAGGGTGCCGCGGTGCGCGAGACGACCGCCACCGCGGTGACCGTGCGGGGTGACGCTCGCGAGGAGGGCTCCGCCGGCCCGCGCTTCGACGTGGAGACCGCCGACAGTGCGACGCTCCCCGCTCGGGGGGTCGTCGCGGCGACGAAGAACGCCACGAACTACCTCCCCGACGGCGTCTCCCTCCTCGACCGCGGGAGCAAGCAGTTCGTCGACGCGGACGAGCGCGGCCGCACCGGCGTCCCGGGACTCTACGCCGCGGGGCGCCTCGCGGCGAAGCCCCACCAGACGGTCGTCTCGGCCGGGCACGGCGCGGAGGTGGCGGTGACGCTGCTCGAGGACGCGGACGACCCGTTCTACCACGACTGGGTCGCCCCGGAGGGGTACTTCACCGGGCGGGGGCGGGACGTGCCGCCGGGCTGCGTGGAGATACCCCCGGAGGCGGTCGAGACCCGCGACGCCGAGGCGCGCGAGGCGCTACGCGAACGCTACGCGGAACCACACCCCGAGAAACCCGTGCAGCACCCCGCCGTCGCGGAGGACTGACGGGCCGGCCGCGAGGGGTCACATCGCGCGCCACTCCCTCGTCCCGGGCGTCACATGAACGACTTGCCGACCTCGTCCTCGTCGACGAGGTCGTCGAGCTCCGCGTCCAGCAGCTCCTCCGCGTCGGCGAACGTCTCCGAGAGGTCCGCTAAGGTCTCGGGTCGCTCGTCGAACTCGTAGTCCATCGGGCCGAACGCGGGGCTCTCCATCGCCTCCATCACGTCCTCGAAGAGCGCGTCCGGCGTCGTGGGCGCGTCGGCGTGGGTTTGCACGACCTCCTCGACGCGCTCGGCGGCCCGCTCGGCCTGGCTCTCGTCCTCCGGCGGCGACTGCACCGCGAACCGGCCCTGGGCGTCGCGCTCCGGGAAGAGGTCGGCGAGGTCGTCGTCGATCTTGCGGGCGACCTGCGTGCCCACCCCCCGCACCTCGAAGGGGTTCTTCGCGTAGGTCTTTATGTGGAAGACGCCCGCGGCGGGGTGGCCGAGGAAGAGGTCCTCGCCCGGACCGCTACGGCGGTCGCCGGCGACGGCGCGCCAGTCGTCGGGGTCCCCGTCTGACTCCACCACGTCGCGCAATATGTCCTGCCAGTCGCGGGGGCGCATGTCCGAGCGGACACGAGCGGACCGCTTGTACGTGTCGGTCGCGGCAGTGCGCTCCTGCCGCCACGCCGGTGCCCGGGGGGTAGCGTGACCGCGGACCATCGAGGCGACAGGCAGACAAGGCCGCCCCGCACAGCAGGGGCCATGCGGGAGACACTCGAGGCCCTCGCGGAGGGGGACATCTCCGTCGCGGAGGCCGAGGCCGCCCTCTCGGGCTACGCGACGACGGAGGCCGGGCGCTTCGACGCTGCGCGGGAGCGCCGCGGCGGCGTCCCTGAGGCCATCCTCGCCGAGGGGAAGACGCCGGGGGAGGTCGCGAACCTCGCGGCGACGGCCGTCGAGACGACCGGGCGCGCTATCGTGACCCGCGCGACCCACGAGGACGCGGGCGCCGTCCGCGAGACCCTGGGCGAGGTGACCGCGGAGGTCCCGACGATCACCTTCGACGAGCGCACGGGCGTGCTCCTCGCCCGGACCGCCGACCACGAGCCGCCGGACCTCGACGCGACCGTCGCCGTCGTCACCGCCGGCACCTCCGACGCCGGGACCGCCGGCGAGGCCGCGGCCGTCGCCCGCGAGATGGGCGCGACGGTCGAGCGGGTCGACGACGTCGGCGTCGCCGCCATCACCCGCCTCGTCGACCGCCTGCCCGAGCTCCGGGCCGCGGACGTGCTCGTCGTCGCGGCGGGCCGGGAGGGCGCGCTCCCCACCGTCGTCGCGGGCCTCGTGGACGTGCCGGTCATCGGGCTGCCCGTCTCGACGGGCTACGGCCACGGCGGGGAGGGCGAGGCCGCGCTCGCCGGGATGCTGCAGTCCTGCACCGAGCTCTCGGTGGTCAACGTCGACGCGGGGTACGTGGCCGGCGCGCAGGCCGGACTGATCGCGCGAGCGATCGACGCGGCCAGGAGCGAGTAGCAGGAGGGTCGTCGGTCGAGGCGGCGCCGCGCCGTTCTCAGTAGACGTCCTCGCGGAGGCGCTGGACGCGCTTCTCCATCGGCGGGTGCGTCGAGAACAGCGTCGCCATGATGCCGCGCTCGCCGCCGAAGATACAGAGGGCGGAGACCTCGTCCGGCGTGCCGCCACCGCTGCCCCGACCACCGCGACGACCGCGACCCCCACGTCCGCGGCCGCGACGCCCGCCTCGGGCGCCCATCGCGCCCGCCGGGCCGCCGCTCTCGTTGGCGGACTTGATCTTCTCGAGGGCGCGGGCGAGCGGGTCGCCGGACTGGATGGCCTCCGCGGCGTCGCTGTCGGCAACGTACTCGCGGTAGCGCGAGATGGCGAACACGAACACGAGCGCGAGCAGCTGGGTGAGGTTCCCGACGATCATCGCGAGGAAGATGTCGCCGATGTCGTCGCTGGTGAACAGGACCGCGAACTGGGCGGCGAGGCCGACCAGCGAGGCGATGGACTGGCCGATGACCATCATCACGACGTCGCGGTTGCGGATGTGCGCCAGCTCGTGGGCGAGCACGCCCTCGAGCTCGTCGCGCTCGAGGAGCTGGATGAGCTCCTCGCCCACCACGACCGTCCCCGCTCCCTTCCGCCCGACGGCGAAGGCGTTCGGCGCCCCCATGGACGCGACCATCAGTCGGGGCTTCTCGATGTTCATCTGCCGCGAGAGGTGCTCCACGTCCTGGTGGATCTGGGGGTACTGCTCGGGGTCCATCTCCTCCGCCCCGACCGAGCGCAGCGCGGCCCACTTCCCGAACTTGTACTGGAACGCGACGAACCCGAGCGAGGCGACGGCGACGATGGCGATGCTCCCGGTGTACAGCCAGAGCAGCAGCGCCACGACCGAGTAGAAGGCGAAGAGGATGGCGCCGACGACCAGCATCCGGAGCTTGAGTCCCACGTGTCGCATTGCTGTGTCAGTGTAGCCGCTCCTCGTTATAAATGCCTAGCGGCGGGCGCGGGAGGCCCCCGCGGCACCGGGACGGCCGGGCAGCGGGCGACCACGTTCACTTCCGCCCCGGACGACCGACAGCGTTTTTCCCTCGACCGCGCAGGGTAGGTGCAGTGTCAGAGGGCGCCGGCGAACGTGACGGGACGGGGCCGACTGACGGCGAGGGGGCCGGGACGGCCGCGGAGACGGCCGACGCCCCCGCCGTCGAGGCCGGTCCGGGCGGCCAGCCCGTGGTCCGGGGCCCGGTCGTCTCCGTCGGCGAGCGCCGGACGGTCGAGACGCGCTACGGGGACCGCGAGCTGTGTGAGGTGCGCCTGCGGCCCCACCGCGGCGAGGCCGCTCCCGTCGCCGTCACGCTGTGGGGCGACTGGGCAGAGACGGCCGACTACCTCGGGGAGGGGATGGAGCTCCTGGTGACCGACCCCGCAGTCTCCGTCGACGGGGACGACTCGCCCACACCCGACTCGTACGAGCCCGGAGACCACCGCTACGCCACCGCCGAGGACTCCTACGTCGTCGTGGAGCCCCGCTTCCTCGTGGACGTCACCGCCGTGCGCTCCTGGGTGCAGTGCCCGCGGATGTACTACCTGAACAAGCTCGACGGCGTGCCGCTGAAGGAGCCGGTGACGACCGGGACGGTCGTCCACGAGGTGTTCGACGACCTGCTCCGCGGCCGGGACGTCGACGAGGCCGTCGACGACGCCGTCGCCGGCGCGGGCCTGGAACTCGGGCTGCTCGGGGCCGACCCCGACGGCGTCCGCGAGACGGTCCGCGCCCACGCCCGCGCCATCGAGGGGTGGCTCGCCCAGGAGCCCCTCTCGGGCGAGGACGCGTGGCGCGCCGAGCACACGCTCCTCAGTCCCACGTTCGGGCTGAAGGGCCGCGCCGACGCCCTCCGGCGCGGGATGCCCGTCGAGCTGAAGACCGGGAAGAACACCAGCCGCGAGCCGCGCTTCCACGACAAGGTCCAGGCGGTCTGCTACGCGCTGATGCTCGACGAGCGCGCGCGGGCGAACCCCGACGGCGACGGCCCGCGCGGGACCCCCGACACCGGCACGCTGCTGTACACCAAGAACGCGACCCTCGAGGACCGACCGGGGCCGGCCAAGGAGTTCTCCATCGGCCGCGGTCTCCGCGAGTTCGTCGTCCGCGAGCGCAACCACCTCGCGGCGATGGAGCACGACGCCGCCGTCCCGACGGGGTACGAGGCCGACGCGATCTGCGAGTACTGCTTCGAGCAGGACCCCTGCGTCGTCGTCGCGGGGAAACTCCACCAGGAGGCGAAGGCGGGCGCCGTGGGGCGCACGCTCCCCGACCACGAGCGCGAGTACTTCCAGACCTGGTACGACCGCGTCGAGCGCGAGCGCCGGACGGTCCACCGCGAGTACGCGAAGCTCTGGGAGCAGTCGCCCGCCGAGCGGGCCGACGACGACCGCGCACTGGTCGACCTCGAGCCCCTCGAGACCACCGAGCGGCCCGACGGCCGGTGGGCCCTCGCCGCCCGCCGGACGGACCGGACGCCCTCGAAGATCCGGACGGGCGACACCGTGCTCGCGAGCGACGGCGACCCGGTCTACGGCGACACCGCGATGGGACGCGTCGCGGAGCTCACGGCCGAGTCGGTCGTCGTCACCACCGACGAGCCCGTCGACCTGCGCCGGGTCGACGTCTACCCCTCTGAGTTCTCGGTCGACCGGATGCTCACCGCGCTCTCCGACTTCGTCCTCAAGGGCGACCCCGACCGGAAGGCGGTGCTACTGGGCGAGGCGGACCCCGGCTTCGAGCCGTTCACCGCCGACGGCTCCTTCGTCGGGAACAACGCCGCCCAGGACGAGGCCGTCGCGCGGGCCCTCGCCGCCGAGGAGTTCGCACTGATCCACGGGCCGCCGGGCACGGGGAAGACGTTCACCATCGCGTGCCTCGTCCGGGCGCTGGTCGAGCGCGGCGAGCAGGTCCTGCTCTCCGCGTTCACGAACCGCGCCGTGGACAACTGCGTCGCGGCGCTCGCCGACCAGGGGTTCACCGACGTCCTCCGGATGGGCACCGAGAGCGGCGTCCGCGGGGACCTCACCGACCGGCTCCTGGACGACACGCTCCCGGCCGCCGAGCAGGCCGCGGCCCTCGACGACGCGCCCGTGATCGCGGCGACCACGGCGACCTGTGGGTCGCGGGCGATGCGCGCGCAGTCGTTCGACGTCGCGGTGGTGGACGAGGCCTCCCAGCTCACGGAGCCCGACGCCCTCGCCGCGGTGAACCGCGCGGACCGGTTCGTGCTCGTCGGCGACCACCGACAGCTCCCGCCCGTCGTGCGCGAGCCGTCCATGGACGCGTCGCTGTTCGAGCGCCTCGTCGAGGAGCACCCGGCGGCCGCGACGCTGCTCGACCGCCAGTACCGGATGCCCCAGCGCGTGCAGGCGTTCCCCTCGGCGACGTTCTACGAGGGGGCGCTCCGGCCCGCGACCGACGAGGTCGCGAGCCAGACCCCTGCGGACGTCGCCGACACGGACGCGCTCGCCGCCGTCGACGAGCGCCTCGCCGAGACGGTCTCCTTCCACGAGGTGCGCGGGACCGGGGACCCCCATCGCGATCCCGTGGAGGCAGACCGCGTCGCCGAGGTCGTCGAGGCGTACCTCGACGCGGGCGTGCCCGCGAGCGAGGTCGGCGTCGTCGCGCCGTTCCGCGCACAGGTGGCGGAGATCGGTCGCCGGGTGCGCGACGGCGTCACGGTCGACACGGTGGACCGGTTCCAGGGCTCGAGCGCGGCGGTCGTCGTGGTGTCCTTCGTCGCCACCGGCTCGCTCGACGGCCCCATCTTCGAGGACGAACGCCGGCTCAACGTCGCGCTCACCCGCGCGGAGAAGGCGCTCGTGCTCGTGGGGGACCGCGAGGCCCTGACCTCGGCTGACCCGTACGCGCGGATGGTCGAGTGGGCCGAGCTCGGGCGGTAGCCAGCCGCTCCGCGGCCTCACGGCGGGGCGGCTCAGTCCTCCCCCGCGGACGCGTCGACCGCGTCGCCCCGTTCGTCTCCGCCGCTCTCCGCGCCCGCATCGTCGGCCTCGCCGATCTCCTCGAGGACGCGCCGGTGGAAGGCCCGCACGACCTCGTCTTCGTCCTCGGCGAGCACCACGTCGCTGTCGGCGAGGGAGGCGAGGCCGAACGCGCGGGGCGAGGGGGAGGAGACGCGGACGGTCGGGACCGCGATGTCGCCGTCGTGGACGCGACCGAGGATGTCCCTGATGTCCGCGACGGCGAGTTTGTCCTCCAGCAGTTCGCGGTAGGTCTCCTCGAGGACCGCGAACTCCTCCAGGTCCTCGGCCCACCCCAGCAGCATCTCGCTCGAGACCTGCTGTTCGGCCGCGGACTTCTCGTAGCCCTTGTAGCGTTTCAGGATCAACAGCGAGCGCGTCGCGACGATGCGGAAGTACCGCTGGAGGAGGTCGGTCCCGTCGAGGGCCGCGCGGAGGTCGTCTCGCACGTCGGCGGGGTCGATGGACCGGAGCACGTCGGCCACGTCCACCTTGCGGTTCAGCGGCATCGACACCGTGAACCCGTGGTCGGCGACGGCGACGGTCACGTCGGCGTTCACCCGGCGGGTGCACCGGTAGGCGACGAGCCGCGAGAGCCCGTCGTTCACCCGCCGGCCGTACGCGGAGTGGACGAAGAAGCGCCGGCGGTACGCCTCGCGGTCGAGGGTGACCTCGACGGGCAGGCGGTCCGGCGTCGCCACGCTCTCGACGCCCGCGTACCGCACCTGCTCGTCGTAGGTCCGGGCGAGCGCGCGGGCGGCGTCGCGGTCGATCGGGAAGTCGGTGAGCCACCCGCGGACCCGCGTCGTGCCGCCGTGCTCGAGGCGCTCGAGGAGCGACGCCTGGAAGGTGAGGATCTCGCGGCCCAGGTCCCCGGCGAGGGGCAGGCGCTCGGAGAACCACGACGGCACGGTGGGCCGCTCGTCCGTGGGGTCGACGACCAGCTTCGACCCGCGGCGGTAGCGGTACTCGTACCGGTCGCCGCCGAGGACGAAGACGTCCCCAGGCGAGAGGGTGTCGAGGTAGCCCTCGTCGAGTTCGCCCACCCACTCGTCGTCGGCCCGCGTGAACACGTCGATGGCGAAGGAGTCGGGGATGGTACCGACGTTGGTCATGTAGATGGCCCGCGCGCCCCGGCCGCGCTTGCCGATCAGGGGCTCGCCGACCGGGAAGTCCTCGTGGTGGTGGCGGCCGTCGGGCGGGTCGTTCTCGTCGCGCCAGATCTTCGCGTACGCGTTGCGGTCCGCCATCCCCTCGAAGCCGGCGGTGAGGTACCGACAGAGCGTGTCGAAGTCGTCGGCGCCGTAGTCGCGGTAGGGGTGGGCCCGCCGGAGCGTCGCGAGAATCTCGGCTTCGGGGCGGACCGCGGCGATTGCCATGCCGTAGACGTGCTGGGCCGCGACGTCCTGGGCGCCCTCGGGGACGTGGACGCCGTCGACGAACCCGCCGGCCGCGCGCTCGAGCATCACGGCACACTCCACGAGCTCGTCGCGGTCGAGCGCGACGACGCGGCCCTCGACGGTGCGCCCAACGCCGTGACCCGCGCGCCCCACGCGCTGGAGCAGCGCGGCGACGGACTTCGGCGACCCGACCTGCACGACGAGGTCGACGTGGGGCATGTCGACGCCGAGTTCGAGGCTCGTGGAGGTCGTCACGACGTCGAGGTCGCCGGCCTTCAGCCCCTCCTCGACCGCGGTGCGCCGGTCCCGCGAGAGCGAGCCGTGGTGGGCGCCGGAGTTCTCCTCGTCGTAGTCGGGGTACCGCTCGCGGAGGGCGTGCAGCACGCGCTCGGCCCCCGAGCGGGTGTTCGTGAACACGATGGTGTTCTCGTGACCGGCGACCAGGTCGTGCAACCGATCGAAAAAGGCCGACTGCACCTGCTCGCGTGGCGTGTACAGCAGGTCGTCGACCGGGCACTCGAGTTCGAGGTCGAACTCGCGGACGGCGCGGGCGTCGACCACCTCGCAGGGACGGGTGGGTCCGCCGGGCGACTCCCGTCCCACCAGGAAGTCCGCCATCTCGTCGAGCGGTTCGATGGTCGCCGAGCAGCCGATGCGGGTGGGCGACTCGCGGGTCAGGTTCTCGAGTCGCTCTAAGCTCACCGAGAGGTGGGTGCCGCGCTTGGAGTCCGCGAGGGCGTGGATCTCGTCGACGACGACGTACTCCACGGTCCGGAGCTTCTCGCGGAAGGAGGGCGCGTTCAACAGGATGGCGAGGGTCTCGGGCGTGGTGTTGAGGACGTGGGGCGTCTCGTGGAGCATCCGGCGGCGCTCCGCGTCCGGGGTGTCGCCGTGGCGGATGGCGTGACGCACTTCGCTGACGGACTGTCCGCGCTCGGCCATCCGCTCGCGGATGCCCTCGAGCGGTCGCGTGAGGTTGCGGTGGACGTCGTTCGCGAGCGCCCGCAGCGGCGACACGTACAGGCAGTACACCGAGTTCTCGAGGCCCGCCTCGCGCTCCCGGACGAACAGTTCGTTCAGGATGGCACAGAACGACGCGAGGGTCTTCCCGGTGCCCGTCGGCGCCGCGACGAGCGCGTTCTCGCCGCGGTGCACGTGCGGGATGGCCCCCTCCTGTGGCGGCGTAAAGAACCCGTCGTTGGCCGGGACGTACTCGCCGAACTCCTCGACCCACCACTCCTGGACCGCGGGGTCGAGCCGCGCCAGGACGTCCCAGTCGGTGACGGGCGCGTCCCCGCCGGCCTCGGCGGCAGCGCGCGCCGCGGCCACCGCCGCGTCGACGACCCCCTCGGGGGGTTCGATCCCCATCGGGAGGGCGTTGGCCACGGCGACGTATGAAGGGTCGGTGCGCGGTGGCAGTGAAGCGTCTCGGACAGCGCGAACGGGCGGAGCCGAGGAGAGACAGCCGACGCCGTCGGAGTCCGCCCCGGACCCTGCCGATACCGACTGCCGTCCACACTCCGCCCGTATCGGGGGCCGTACGGTCCGATTTCGAATAAGTGATAATAAACTGGTAGTAACGATCCGCCCCGTCCCAGTGCTCCCGGAGTTTTCGGACGGGCCCACGATAACAGCCATCTTTCCCAATAGGTTTAAGTGACAGGTAGGATCATTGTATTTCCGCAATGTCTGACGGAAACTCAGACGGCGGGCTGAACCGACGGTCAGTTCTTCGGGGCACAAGCATGACGATTGGCGCAGGCGCCGTTACCGCTCTATCACGTCCCGCTACTGCGTCGAAGAACGGCCGGGAACGCGGTGGGAGACACCGGTGCGGTGCCGCCGGCGAACCGTGTGGGAAGATTCAGGAATTGAGCAGAGACGGCGATTCAGTCGTCACACTAGTCGAAGTACTCGGAGAGAAGTTCCTCTTCAGGGAGGCGATGGCGTACAGAAATGCAGAAAACGCATCACGCCTCCGCGAAGACGTAGCGTACGAAGCGACCGAGACGGGTCACCCGGTCGAGTATAAGAGAATCGATACCTCTGGGGGGACGACGGAACTCACCAGTTCGGGGAGCGTAAGCACGCAGGACGTAGAGTTCACCCCGGAGAATTTCATAGAGTACTACGACGTCGACTTCAAGCGGACTTGTACCGGCTGTTGCGGTGATATCGCCTGGAATTCACACTACGCGTTAGAGTTCCACATCTAGGGTGGTGGTTCGTTCTCAGATCTCTCAGTCGCGGCTGTTGCAGGCATCCTCTGCTGGGCTGCGGGTGCTACCGGATCGATCCCGACGGGCGGTACCAGTGGGCTACTCGCAGCGGGAGTTTGCTCGACGCTCACTGCCGCGGTCGACGCACTCATCGATGTCGACATGATTCCGAACAGCGTCGAGCTGTCGGTGGCTCTCTGGGATCAAGACGAATCGACTCTCTGGGGACTCAATACCAGTCCGACGATCGCGGTAGGGCTCGCCCCGGAGTACGGTGTGGACTACGACGAAATATCGAAAATTGGGGAGTACGACGTCAATGCACACCTCTGGTACTGAATTCAGAATCAGCTGGAACTGCCAGACTACTACTTCGCAAGCCGGCTCCAAACATTCCGGGCCTCCAGGGGCCACAAAGGCTACTGCGAAGGAAGCCGACGAACCGTGTGCGTAATATGACCTTCCTGCCGTCGAACACTCCGACGTCACACGATTCGGAATGGTGAGGAGTACGTCGACACTGCGAGCCGAAGGGTGGGAGGACGTTCTCCTGGCCCTCACGACCACGCTCGCGGCCGTGGTACTGTGGTACGCACACGGATTCGTCCTGGACTGGCTCGTCATCGTCGCCGGTATCGGTGGCGGGGTGGTCGTGTACCTCGTCGTCGAGTTCACGGAGAACCACCCCGTCGCCGGAGTTCCCGTCGTGGTACTCTACGTCCTCGTGTTGTCCATCGCCCTCGTCGAGGAGACGCTGACCGCCGGCGTCGTCACTGCGTTCGCAACGACGACCGCCATCGAGGTGTACGAGGTGTACCTGTAACCAGCGGCATCCGCGGGGGCCACTCACGACGACCGGCGTCAGCGAGTCCGCCAGCAGCGACCCCGTGCGAACGGCTGGTACCGATACTCGGAGCAGTCCAGGTCCGACCGATCCGAAACCACCGGGAGAGGTAACTGCGCTGTGGGAAGTGACGGTCCGCCGGTCCTCGACAGCGTTTTCCGCCACGCACACCCACCGCCGCCGTGCGCGCGACAGTCCTCGGTACGGGCGCCGCGATGCCGGTCGCCGGACGAGCCCAGTCGGGTGTCCTCGTCGCCGTCGGCGACCGTCGAGTGCTCGTGGACTGTGGCGCTGGCGTCCTGGAACGCCTCGCGAGCGCGGGTCGTCGGGGGAGCGCCACAGTCGAGGCCACGGGCGCGGACGCCGCCCGCGACGGCCCGCCGGTCTGGGAGACACTCGACGCCGTCCTCCTGACCCACCACCACCTCGACCACGTCGCGGACCTCCTTTCGCTCCTGAAGGCGCGGTGGCTCGCGGACGCCGACCCGCTCACCGTCGCGGGACCGCCCGGCACCGGCGACCTCCTCGATACCCTGCTCCGGGCCCACGACTACCTCGCCGGGCGGCTCGCGTACGCGGTCGAGACGGTCGCACTCGACGCCCCGACCACGGTCGCCGGGGTCGCCGTCGACGCGCGGGTGACCGGCCACTCCGCCCGGTCGCGGGCGTACCGCCTCCGGCCGGCCGACGGCGGCGGGGCGCCGAACGACGACCCGGGTGCGGCCCCGGAGTCGGGACGGCAGTCGCTCGTCGTCACCGGCGACACCCCCGCCGACCCCGACCTCGCGGCGTGGGCCAACGGCGCGGACGTCCTGCTCCACGACTGCGCGTTCCCCGACGAGGTCGACGTCTCGAACCACCCGACCCCGTCGGCCCTGGGCGCGGCGCTCGCCGGGAACGACTACGGGCGCGTCCTCCTCACCCACCTCTACCCGCCGGCCGCACGTGACACAGACGCGCTCGTCGCCGGCGTCGCGGACGCGTACGACGGACGGGTGAGCGTGGCCACCGACGGACAGACCGTGCGCGTCCGCGACGCGAGGTGAGTTCGGGGTCGGGGATCGAGTTCGTGCACGCCAGCCGTGTGCAGCGGACGGCGACCGGGTGTAGCGGACGCCAGCCGGATGCAGCGGACGACGGCCGGGTGCGGTGAGACGGCGGTCAGGTCCTACGACTCCGCCTCGAGCGCCTCGCGGACGCGCTCGCTCGGGCCGTCCGGGAGCCGGCGCCGGTAGCCGGTCGCGACGGAGAGCGCGAGTGCCTCCACCGCGAGCGCCGCGCCCGCGGCGAACCCCGCCTCGCCGGCCACCGGGCCTGCGATCACGATCGCCGAGGGGAGCGCCACGACGAACAGCGCCATCGCGGCCACCGGGAGCGCGGGGTAGGCCTCGACGACGTAGGCCGTCCACGCCGAGAACCCGAGGAGCCACCGTGCGGACGTCGCGCCGGCGTCGGCGTCCCGGCCCGCCTCCTCGCCGGCGAAGTCGACGCCCAGTTCGCGGTAACCGTGGGCGGCGGCGAGCACGCCGAGGTGCACGTAGCCGAACAGCGCGGGTCCGAGGACGGCGACGCCGGCCACGCCGAGCGGGAGCGACGTCAGTTTTGCGACCGCCGCGCCGGCGGCGAGGAGGCCAGCGGCGATGCCGGCGACGAGGAGCTGACGGAGGGGTCCCTCGAACAGCGCGGCACCGCGGCTGGCGACCGACGGCGAGCGTGTGGCGCGCCAGACGAGCGACGCGAGGCCGAGGCCGCCACCGAGCACCGCGGCCGTCCACGCGAGCACGCCGACGGGCAGCGACCGGCCGAGGGTGAGGGGCGGAGCGAGGGCACGGTCACCGGGGAGGGCGAGGGGCCGGACGACGGCCGAGATCATGGCCGCCTCCAGTCCCGCCCCGCACTTGAGTCCCGGTGTGGCGCCGGCGGCGCCGAGCGAACCGACCGGGCGAGCGGCCGGGAGCGGCTCAGTCGATGCGGTAGCGGAGGAGCGCGGCGATGCCCCCGAGGTTCCGGAGCTGCTGGCCGGGCTCGAACTCCCCGGAGAAGACGACCACCTCGCCGCCGGTGCGCTCGACCTCGCGCACGAGGTCGTCGACGTCCACCTCCCACTCGCCCTCGGGCCCGCGCTCCGTCCGCAGTCGCTCGTCGAGGACGAGGAGCTCGTCGACGGCGCCGAAGTCGACCGCGCGCTCGACCGCCTCCGGACCGTAGGCGACCTCGTGGCCCGTCGCGATGCGCTCCATCAGCTCGTCGACGAGCTCGGCCTCCTCCGCGATGCGCGTCTCGGCCTGGATCTCCTCGACGGCGCCGCGCGTGAGCACCTCGTGGACCCCGCGGCCGCCGACGCCGCTGGTGTCCACGACCGTGATCTTCTCGGCGACGTCGGGGTCGTGCTCCTCGATGTAATCCAGCGCGTCGCGCTTCGTGAACCCCGGGCCGGCGAGGACGACGGCGTCGACGTCCATGCGGCCGAGGATGGCCGCGAGCTCGGCGAACAGCTCCTCGCGGTCGCGGGCGTACTCGCCCTTCCCGGTCGTGCCCGTGACGGAGGCCCGCTCCTCGACGCCGTGCTGGGCGACGGTGTGGATGTGGGCCTCGCCCTCCTCGATGGTCGCGATGGCGACGTCGGGGTTCTCGGTGGCCGCGACGGCGTCCTCGATGCGCTGGCGCTGGTCGGGCAGCCACTCCTTTGTGACCTCGATCTCGTCGTGGGTCTCGACGTTCAGCGTGTGGTGGGCGCCCAGGACGTCCTCCGTCGCGCAGTCGACGATGACGCCCGCGAGGCGGAGCCGGTTCGCGAAGCGGTGGAGCTCCACCTCCTCGACCTCGAGGGTGACGAAGAGGTGCTCGCGCTCCCCGCCGGTGTCCCGGAGGTCCTGGTCGTCGCGCTGCATCCGGCGGGTGGTGTGGCCGGCGACGAGGTCGCCGGGCTCGATGACGTGGTGGAGGTGCCACAGGTCGTCGACGCTCTCGGGGACGAGGGTGTAGCACTCGCCGCCGCCCTCGACGGGGTGGCGGTCCTGGACGCGCATTGAGGGACGCTACGGGTGCCGTGGCCTAAGTGGTGCGCTTCTGACTGGCCCGCTACGCCGCGGTGCCCGGTGCGCCCGCGAGGACGCCGCGGAGCCCGGCGACCACCCACGCCGCGCCGGCACCGAGGACGGCGAGCGTGACGGGTACGGTGAACAGGGGGCCGGCGACGAGCGCGCCGGCGCCCACCAGTGCGGGGAGGACGCCCAGTGCGAGCACGACTCCCGCGAGGGTCCGGTCCCACTCCCGGAGCCACGTGGCCAGGACGACCGCCCCGCCGACGACGCCGACCGCAGCGATGACCGCCAGTTGCGGACCGGCGTAGGGCTGGGCCGCGCAGCCGGCGGCCGCCGGCGCGTCGCAGGTGGGGACCGTCCCCTCGAGGGAGTACATCCGGAGGGCAGCGAGGACGAGGAGGACCCCGCCGGCGAGCGCGAGCGTCGGGGCCGGGTCGTCGTGGACGCCCGTGACGGTCCGTGACATCGTCCGCAGTTCACGCACCCGACACGTAACGGTGTCGCCACGCCGTCACCGTCGCCCGTTCCCTACTCCTCTGCGATGCGGCTCCCGCCGGGCGGCAGGAAGTGCTGGATGCGGTCGGGGCTCGCCACCTTCCGGACGAACGCCGTGTCGGCGAAGCGCTCGCGGAACTCGCGGTAGATGCGCTTGCCCACGTCGGCCTGCGTGTAGCGGCCTGGCTCGACGCGGAGCGAGGTCTCGGCGATCGGCTCGACGGCGTCGGGCGGCCCGCCCACGACCCGGGTCTCGGGCTCGCAGGTGATGCCGACGGCACAGCCCACGGGCGTGTCCTCGAAGTACGTGCGGTCGCCCCGGACCGCGAAGCCCCCCTTCGAGAGGAACTCGCCGCTCTCCGGCGTCTTCGAGACCTGCTCAGGGGAGACCATGTAGACGTCGCCGCTGTACTTCCCCTGCTTCCACACCGCGGAGTAGGTCACCGCGAACTGCGCGGCCTGCTCGAGGTCGGCGGCCGGGACGTCGATGTCCTTTGACGGCTCCGAGGGGTCGGAGGTCTTGAGCACCGTCGCCGGACCGCCGTGGGCCTGAGCGTGGAAGAAGCGGTCGTACCGGTCGGCGTACTTCTCGACGATCTCCTCGTTCTGGTCGGCGTCCCGTCCGCCGATGACGAGGTAGCCCTCCGAGGTGCGGAACCACCGGAAGCGCTCGTACCACTGCTCGCTCGCGCGGACGGGGACGTGGCCCATACCGAGCCAGTCGGTGGGCTCGGACTCCCCGGATTCCTCGACGGCCGCCTCCGCGGCCCCCTCGCCCGCTCCGGCACCCGTGCCGGCCGCGCCCTCGACCGCCTGTCCCCCGGCGCCCTCGCCGGCCTCGGCTCGCTCGCGCTCCTCGCGCAGGCGCTCGAGCTCCGCGCGGGTCTCGGCGAGTGCGGCCTCCGCGCCCTCGCGCTTCCCCTCTACCTCCTTCGCCGCCGTGTACCGGCGGTCGGCGTTCACCTCGACGCCCTCGGTCGGGTCGACCGGAACGGTGTGGTCGTCCAGGCGGAGGCTGAGCTCCCCCGCCTCCGGGTCGACGCCCTCGACGGCTTCCGCGGCCGCGATGCCGCGCTCGGCGCCGGTCGCGAAGCGCTCCTCGATCTCTGCCCAGGAGTGGCCGGCGTCGAGGGCCTCACGCACCGTCGCACACACCTCGTCGACCAGGTCGTAGTGGGCGTAGAGCAGCTCCGCGCGCTCGCGCTCCGCCTCGGCCTCCGCCGCGAACTCCTCGATGGCGCCCTCCTGCTGGTTGACGATGCGCTCGTGTGTCTCGATCTCGGCCTCGAGGTCCGGCCCGCCGCCGGCCGCCTCGCCGCCCGCCTCCTCGGCCGCCTCGTAGCCGCGCTCGAGGTTCGTGAAGTACTCGTCGAGGGCGGCGTTGAACGTCTCGAACGCCTCGCTCTCGAGGTCGGCGTGCTCCTCGAGCGGGACGGGCGTGACGTCCACGCGCTCGCCGTCCTCGCTGTAGATGCGCGGGTCGAGTGCGCTCGGCTCCGAGAGATCCGCGAAGAGGCGCTCGACGGCGCCGTGGAGTGCGTCTATCTCCTCGTCTGTCGCGTCGGCGACGTCGCGGACCTTCTCGACGCCCGCTCGGGTGCACAGCTCCTCCGCCCAGAGGCCGCCGAAGTCGAGCTGGGTGGCGAGGGTGCGCACGAGGTCTGTGTCCGACTCCCGCACCGCCGCGGCGAAGGCCTCGCGGTCCATCTCCGCGGGGTGCTCCCGGGGCGCGGGGAACTCGTACTGCGAGCCCGGCGCGACGGTCCGTGAGGAGAGGCGCACCGTCTCGAGGCTCGCGACGACCGAGCCGCCCTCGTCGAGGACGACGACGTTCCCGTCGCCGAACAGCTCCACGACGACGGTGGTGTCGCCGTCCTCGCGCCTGAACTCGAACTCGAGCACGCGGTCGAAGCCGTGCTGGTCGACGCGCGCGAGGTTCGCCCCCGCGATGCGTCCCCGGAGCTTCCGCGCGAAGTCCGGCGGGCGGCCGGGCGCCGCCGGGACGTGCTCGGGCCGGGCGACGTGGGTGCGGAGGACGTCGCCGACCTCGCAGAGCAGCTCCACGCGCCCGCGCTCGTACTCGCGGAGCTTCAGCCGCACGAGGTCGTCGTCGTAGAGGTAGGCCTTGTCGCAGACGGCGCCCACGTACCCCTGGAGCTCACCCACGAGCGCGACGAGGTCGACGCCCGTCAGCTCCGTCTTCACGTCCATCGTCCGCGGTACCCGGCGGCGTCTCAAAGGCGTGTCGCTGTGGGCGTCTCGCGGGGTGGGAGGAGCCCCACCAGCCCGCGACGCGACGGCGCCGGAACCCCCTCAGCCGCGTGGGGTGGACGGCCGCCCGCCGTGCAGGGTCACGAGGGCGAGGGCGACGGCGACGGCTGCACAGGACCCACCGACGAGCAGGACCTGGCGGTAGCCGGCCGGCGTCCCGCCGGCCAGCGCGACGAACGCGACGGGGCTGGCGGCGCGGCCGAGGAAGGTCGCGCTGGCGCGCAGTGCGAGCGCCGGGCCCCGGCGGTCGGTGCGAGCACCACGCCGGTCGCGAAGTACGCGGAGACCAGCAGGCTCGCACGCGCGTCGGTGAGCGAGAGCGCGTCACGGAACCCCGGGAGGGCGGGGCCGATGAGCGGGACGCGGAATGGGGCCACGAGGGTCGCGAGGAGCAGCGCGCGCAGCGCCGGCGACTCCCAGGGGATGGTGGCGTCGTCCGATACGGCGGGTCCGAGGTGCGGGCACGCCGTAAGGGGCGGGGGTGCCCCGGAACGGGGCACCGGACCGACCCGGACTCAGGCCACGAACGGCGGCGCTTCCGCCGACTCGAAGCTCTGCTCGTCGACCAGCGCGTGGAGGTTCTCGTACGGGACGAACGCGAGGAACCCGCCGTCCCCGTCGCGGCACTCGACGCCGTCGTCGACGCGGTCGTACGTCTCGCAGGTGATGCGACCGTCCGGGAAGATAGCGTGGTACACGCCTCGCGCGTCGGCCGCCCGCCCCCTAAGCGTTGCGCGCGCGTGTCCGCCGGGCGACTGCGGGAGCCCTGACGCGGTGTGGGGGACTGGCTCCCGCCGGGCCGGACGGTGAGATTCAAGTGCGGGCGGCGTTCGAACACGCCCATGGACCGCACCGCCGTGACGATCGCCCTCTGTGCCCTCCTGGTGCTGGCCGGCTGCAGCGCCTCCTCGCCGGGCGGCGACGCGGGCGGGACGACCACCGCCCCGACCACGACCGAGACGGTCCCCGGCTTCCTCGCGGGGGACATCTACCGCGGCGTCGCCGTGGAGACCTCGGCCGCACTGACCCACGCGAACAACTTCACCGTCGTGGCGCGCTCGAACACCACGCGGCTCGGCGGGTCCGGGACGCCGACCTCGTGGCGCCGGAACCAGACCCGCGTCATCCGCATCGACAAGACCACCCGGGCGATAGCGATCGACACGCGACTCACCAACCAGGACGGCTCGGTCGTCCGGCGGTCCCGGTTCGTCTACAACGGGACGCGGTACGCGCGCTACCGCTCCGCGGACAACGTCACCTACCGGGCGACCGCCGCTCCCGCCTTCCAGCCCCTGGCGTCGCGGTTCGCGAACGTGACCGGCGACCTGGAGCTGTACGACCTCTCCTACGCCGGGACCACCACGTTCGAGGGCCGGCAGGTGCACGTTATCACCGGCCACAACTACAGCGCCGGGCACGTCCTGTTCGCCAACATCTCGAACGCCACCACCAGGGCGTACGTGGCACAGACGGGTCGCCTCCTCTCGCTCGAACAGCAGTACACCGGGACCGTGGGCACGCAGTCCGGCGGCGAAATCCGCGTCCGGCTCCGGACGCACTTCCGCGTCCGCGGGCTCAACAGCACGAGCGTCGGCCTCCCGCAGTGGGTCAACCAGCGCTGGGGCGGCTGAGGCCGTCACGTTCACCAGGCACCCGCAGGCCGGGGCTCAGAGCCGGGTCGAGACGTACGGGCCGTCCTGCACGTACCCCAGCTTCTCCCGGTAGTACCGCCGCGCACCGATGCCAGCGATGACGGCGAGCTTCCCGTACCCCGCCTCTCTCGCGATGTCCTCGGCCCGTGCCATCAGCCGACGCCCGTAGCCGCGGTGCTGGAACCGGCCGCCGTCGGCGCCCGACCCGCCGTCGCCTGCGGGCGGGCTGGCGGCGGCGCCGCCCGCCCCGTCGAGGCCGACCTCGCTCCCGTAGACGTGGAGCTCGCGGACCAGCGCGGCGTCGCGCAGCTCCCGCCGGACGGGGTCGTCCGGGAAGCGGAGCCGGCAGAAGCCCACCAGAACGTCGCGCTCGCGGTCCTCGAAGCTGAGGAAGTGCTCCGTGCCGCCGGCGGCCGCGTACTCGAGGACGTCGAATGTGACGTCGCGTGGCGCCTCGTCGGCGTGGCCGGCCTCGCGACACCGGATGCAGTCACACGTGCCGCCGCGGTCCTCGAGGCGCTGGCGGGCGAGCTGGCGGAGGTTGGACTTCCACACGCCCGCCTCGATGTGGTCAGCCGGGATGTCCCGCTGCACGCGCTGGAGACGGACGTACGGCGGCAGGCGCTCCTTGATCCACGCGACGAGCTCCGCGGCCGTCTCGTTGTCCAGTGGCTCGTAGTCGCCGCGCTTCCACATGTCGTAGACGCGGGTGCCCTTCACGACCAGCGTCGGGTAGATTTTGAGGTAGTCCGGGCGCCAGTCGGGGTCCGCGAACAGCTCGCGGAAGTCCTGCTTGCACATCTCGAGGTCCATCCCGGGCTGCCCCGGCATCATGTGGAAGCCGACCTTGAAGGCGGCGTCGCGGAGGCGGCGGTTGGCGTCGACGCTGTCGGCGACGCCGTGGCCGCGGTGCATCTCGCGGTTCACCTCATCGTGGGTGGTCTGGACGCCGAGTTCCACCTTCGTGCCGCCGAGGCGCAGCATCCGGGTGAGCTGCTCGGGGTCACACCAGTCGGGCTTCGTCTCGAACGTGGTGGCGACGTTCCGGACCGTCGCCGTCTCGTTCTTGGCCTTCACGTCCGCGAGGTACCGGAACGCCCGCTCGTCGGGGTCCTGCCGGAAGTCGGCGGGCTCGGCCCCCGCCGGGGGGTCGGCCGGGTCGAAGTCGTTCATCGCCTCGAGGCACCGGCGGACGAACCACGCCTGGTAGTCGGCCGAGCGGGCGGTCATCGTCCCGCCCATGAGGATGAGTTCGACCTTCTCGACCGGGTGGCCGATCTGGTGGAGCTGGGAGAGCCGGAGCGTGACCTGCGCGTACGGGTCGTAGTCCGTCTGGACGCCGCGGGCCGCCGCGGGCTCGTGGCCGGTGTAGGACTGCGCGCTCGAGAACTCGCTGGCCGGTCCGCCCGGACAGTACAGGCACTTGCCGTGAGGACACCGCTTGGGCGAGGTCATGATGGCCACTGGCGAGACGCCGGAGGCCGTCCGGACGGGCTTGCGCCGGACGACCTCCGCCAGTTCGTCGCGGCGGCCGTCCGGAGCGAACGAGAGCAGGTCCGAGTTCTTCGGCACCTTCGGCGAGGAGTACTTCCCGCAGACCTCCTTCTTGGCCTGCTCGACGTCCTCGCGCTCGACGTCGCCGTCGAGGATGCGTTCGACCAACTCCCGACAGACCTGCTCGAAGGTCTCGCTCTCCGCCGCGGTGTCCGTACTCATAGCGGTCGTATGCTGTGTCTCCGCCTCGACCGATTAAGG
>JBDGTC010000005.1:2530-40671 GCA_042217215.1 Halobacteriaceae archaeon | reverse complement strand
GAGCGCGGCGGAGAGCGCCACGTAGTTCGCGGCGACCGAGTACCCGACCATCTTCGTGGCCGTTCCGACGACGAACGCCACGAGGAAGTACTGGAGCAGGTCGAGCAGCCCGAACACGACGAAGTCGATAAGGCGCCGGTTGAACTTCTCTGCGTAGTCACCGAACATGGGTCCACCCGGCGCTTGGGCCCGCACACACTCCCCTCTCCGCACCTGCTCAGCGCGCTAAGGTGTCCGGCGCCCCGAACCGAGGGGCCTGCCCCCAAGGTTTTCCACCACCGCCCCCGCGTGGGAGGGTATGCCACCCGGACCAGCCGCGTTCGTCGATCCCGTCAGGCGATTCGCCGACCGCGTCCTGGAGGACGCGCGCGACAGGTTCGGCGACGTCGAGACAGGGCTCCTGGCGGACGCCCTCGACCCCGAGACCGGCGACCCGATCCCCCACGACACCCGCGACGTGGAGGACGGCCGACTCCTCGCGAACGTCGCCAGCCAGCAGGAGCTCCTCCGGACGCTGGTCGGGCTGACCGAGCTCACCGGCGAGGAGCGGTACCGCGAGGCGGCCGAGGACCTCGTCGCCGCCGCGTTCGAGCACCTCGGCGACGGCGAGGGGCTCCTCTACTGGGGCGGGCACGCGGCCTACGACCTCGAGGCGGACGAGCGCACCGGCCAGCCGGGGAAGACCTACCACGAGCTGAAGGCCGACTACCCGTACTACGACCTCCTCCTGGACGTCGACGCCGAGCGCACGCGGACGTTCGTCGAGTCGTTCTGGGACGCCCACGTCCTCGAGTGGTCGAAGCTGGACTTCAACCGCCACGGGGAGTTCGGCGAGCCCCGGGCGGACCCCTGGGCCAACGAGTTCGACGCGGACGCCGACGTCTTCTTCTGGGGGAACGGCCTCACGTTCGTCAACACCGGCAGCGACCTTTACTACGCCGCGGGCGTGCTCGCGGACCGCACCGACGACCCGGCGCCCGCCGAGTGGGCCGAGACCCTCGCCGGTCGGTACGTCGCGACCAGACAGGAGACCGGCATCGCGGGCTACCAGTTCAGCCAGAAGCCCAGCTGGTGCAACGGACCGGAGATCCTCGGCGACCGCGCGCAGTACCAGTTCGCGCCGTACCTCCACGGCGACCACCTGGTGTACGAGGGGACGCTGTTCCGCCCCCGGCCGTACGCGTGGGAGCGCGCGCTCGTGCTCGGCGACCGGCTGGGTGGGCGGGGACGCGGCGCGGACGACGAGACGGGTGACGAGGGGGGCGACGACCCCATCGCCGCCGTCGGCGAGCAGTTCGAGCAGTGGGCGCTCGAGGAGCTGCGGGCGTGGCGCGAGGCCGCCTACCGCCCGTCGGAGAACACCTTCGAGCCGATGCTCACGGACGGCCACTCCCTCGAGGGCTTCGTCGTCCGGCGCGAGGGGTACTTCGGCCCGAAGGGCCGCGTCGTCGGCCCCATCAAGGCCGATCCCTCCATCCTCATGCTGTACGCGACCGGGTACCGCGTCACGGGCGCACCGGTCTGCTGGCGGATGGTGCGCGACGTGCTCGCGGGGCTGGGTCTCGGTGACGTCGGCGACCCCGACGAGGAGCCCGAGCTGTCGATTCCGGACGACCGGACGGACCTCGACCTCCTGTACGGCCTCCTCGAGTGCCACCGGGCGACCGAGCAGCAGGGCTTCCTGGACGCGGCGACGACCGTGGGCCGGAACGTCCTCGACGCCCGCTACCGCGACGGGCTGTTCGTCCGCGGGGACGTCGCCCTCGTCGGCGACGCCGCGCCGCTGGCCCTCCTCACCCTCGGTGCCGCGCTCGACGACTCGAGCGACGTCGAAGCGGTGCCCACGCGGGGCGAGCGTCCCGGCGTCCCGCCCGGTGGCATCTGACCGTCCGGTCGAGAAGACGGGACTCCTGGCCACGGAAGACGGGCCCTGCCACGGAAGACGGAGCCACGCTCAGTGCCAACGTTGAATGCGTTCCGCGCCCTCCGTGGATCCGTGCTACCGTTCGACCGCCGGACCGTCCTCCTGATGGCGGCGGGCCTGCTCTGTTACGTCGCCGGCATGCTGGTCCTCTTCGTCGGGGCCGTCGGCGCCTTCCTGAGCATGCGATCCGGGGGCAGTGCGGCGGTCGTGCTCCCGTACCTCGTCGTCGGCGTCGTGCTCGTGGTGGTGGGGCGGGCCATCGGCGTCGTCTTCGGCGGCCCCGAGGGCTCCCTGACCGGGTGGCTCACCGCCCCGGGACACAGTCAGCCACACCAGCCATCCGACCAGAACGCACTCGAGCGTCTGGGGTACGTCCAGCCGGAACCGGAGTCGCCCGCCGAGACGGCCCCGGGGGCGGACTCGGTCCGGTGTCCGGAGTGTGGCGCCGTGAACGAGGCGACCTACAGCTACTGCGGCGAGTGCTCGGCGTCCCTCCCCGACTGAGCGGTCCGTCGCGCTCCCTCGCGTGGAGGGTGTCGGACTGACGGGTCCGGGGGCCCGCCCGATCCGGCCGGTGCCTCTATTGTGTCGCCGGTCGAACCCTATGCCGTGCCACGACGCACCCCGACCGAGCCCGCGGCCGGCGCGGAGAACCCCGACGTCCCGGAGGAGGTCGAGGAGACGCGCCCGGCCCGCCGCCGCGAGCGACCCTCCCGTCGCTACCAGGTGGTCGAGGGCGCGGTGAACCTCGTGCTGTTCGCCCTGACGATCGCGCTCCTCGCCGGCACGGGCATCGCCGCCGCGATGGCGGACACGGTGCTCGGAGGCGCGCTCGTCCTCGCGCTTGTGGTTCTGGTCGTCGTCGCGTCGATGTACCTCCAGACCGCGTCCGCGACCGTCGCCGACTTCGTCGTCGACGAGGAGAACCAGACCGTCGTCCAGGACGCCGCCGACGAGCCCGGGGACGGGTCCGGAGACGGGGCGACGACCGACGCCGCGGGGCGGTCGGCGGACGGCGGGGAGCGCAGGCGGGGCGACAGGTAGCGACGGTCAGCAGGCACGGAAGACCGGCGGACCGGTGCTCACCCCGCGTCGGCCGCCTCGTCGACTTGCCCCTCGCCGGCGTCCGCCCGCCCGTCCTCGAGCCGCCAGGTGAAGTTGGCCTTCAGGACGACGACCAGGCTGTTGTGCGCCCCGCTGCCCCAGATGGCGGTCTCCGAGCGGGGGTCCCGGAAGTCGGCGTCGGCGCCGTTGACGAGGACGCTCACGAGCGTGCGCGAGCGGTCGACGAGGAGGAGGCGGCCGGCCGGCGTGTCCGACCAGAGCCAGAGCGACTCGAAGGTCTCGGCCCCCGGGACGGCCGACTCGAGCTCATCCGCCACCGCCGGGGACACGCCGCCCACGCGGATGTCGACGTCCCGATCGGCCGCCCGGCCGAGGGCGTCGACGACGTCGTCGGTGAGGAGGTCCGTGACGGTCATGAAGACGACTTCCTCCTCGGCGTCGTCGAGGAAGTCGAGGACCCGGTCCGTCACCGCGGGCTGGCCCTCCACGGTCCACACCCCGCGTTGCTCCTCCCGGCGGGCCTCCGGCTCGACGTTCGAGAGCGATTCCGTCAGGCGGTCGGCCCGGTCGGCGAACTCCTTCTCGAACGTGCGCCGGGCCGTCTCCGCCGAGACCGACCAGAACTCCTTCGGCGTCGTCTGCTGGACGTCGACGAGGCCCCGCTCGCAAAGTTCGTCCATCGCGTCGTACACCCTCGTCCGCGGCACGTCGGCGACGCGGCTCACCTCCTTTGCGGTCCCGGTTCCGAGGCCGATGAGTCCGACGAAGCTCCGGTCGGCGTACGTGCTCAGCCCGAACTCCTGCAGGGTCTCGACGGCGGCGCCGCGCGGGTCGTCCGTCGGGTCGACGGTCATCGAAGAGCGGCGCGCGTCGAATCGGCGGTTGGGACACAGATCCGGGACGCGCGCCACCGGTGGGTCGGGACCACGACGCATAATGGTTTTGTGGGTAACCGAGTGAACGGAGTGTACGTTCTCGGCGGGCGGCGGTGAACGGCGGAGACGTCGGCCGCGAGTGTTCACTCGGTTCGGTACAACGGATGTTGTGGCGCTGATCACGGGTTCAGAGACCAACACCTATCACGGACCAGCTCCTGTACTCCAAGACCGGGTCCGGCCCGGCGACGGTTGGGACACATCAGCGAGGAACCACCACACGTCAGGGCGGTGACCGCGCTACAGGAACTGGGCACGAGCGAGTGCGAGGCAGAGTGCTTCGTCGGCCTCGCGCGGATGGAGTCGGCGACGGCGAAGGAGCTGAGCGACCTCACCGGCGTCCCGCGCACCCGCGTCTACGACGCCGTCCGCACCCTCGAGGCCGACGGCCTCGTCGAGATCCAGCACTCGAGTCCGCAGCGCTACCGCGCGGTGCCACTCGACCAGGCGGTGGGGACCCTCCGCGACCGCTACGGGGAGCACCTCGCGACGCTCCAGTCCGCCGTCGAGGCGGCCGAGCCCGTCGCGCCCGACCGCGAGGAGCAGGTACAGGAGGTCTGGGCGCTCTCCGGGAGGGACGCCATCGCGAACAGGACCCAACAGCTCCTCGAGGACGCGACCGACGAGGTGGTCCTCGTCCTCGGGGACGAGTCGCTCCTCACCGACGACCTGGAAGCTACCCTCTCGGAGCTTCCCCCGTCCGTGGACCTCCTGGGCGGGGGCGAGAGCGGTCCGCTCGCGGACGAGGTCCACGACACGGTAACCGCGGCCACGACCTTCGTCTCGGGTCTCGACTGGATCACCGGTTCTGGAGCCGGCGAGGCGGAGACGCCCGAGGTCGTCCTGGGCCGCCTCCTCCTCGTCGACCGGAGCACCATCCTCGCCAGCTCCATCGTCCCGGACACCGGCGAGGAGCACGCCGTCTTCACCGGCGGGTTCGGGAACGGCCTCATCGTGATACTGCGGCGGCTGATGGCCCAGGGCGTCCTGTACGCCGACGACCCTGGCGACCCGGCTGGCGACGCGGCGGCCGTCTCGGGCACGAGCGACGACGGGAAGGGCGACGGCGCCAGCGCGAGCTGAGAGCCCGCAGAGAACAGGACCGAGAGCGAGGCAGACAGCGGTGCTGGCCCGACCTCAGCGGTCGACGAGGGAGCGGGTCTCCCAATCCTTCTCGAAGAGGTTGATGGTGTGGACATCCTCGCGACCCGTGTAGCGGTGCTCGTCGACGACGTCCATGTCGAGTTCGACGCCGAGCCCCGGCCGGTCCGGGAGCTCGACGAAGCCGTCCTCGACCTCGATGGGGTCGACCAGGAGGTCGTCGACCCACTCGACGTCGTAGGTCTGGAACAGCTCCTGGATCATGAAGTTCGGGATGGTCGCGTCGGCGTGGATGGAGATGGCGGTCGCGACCGGCCCCTGCGGGTTGTGCGGCGCGAAGGAGACGTGCTCGGCCTCGGCCTGTGCGGCGATCTTCTTCGCCTCGGTGAGCCCGCCCGTGTTCATCAGGTCGGGCTGGATGATGTCGACGTCGGTCTCCGCGAGGAGGTCGCGGAACTCGTGCTTCGTGACGAGGCGCTCGCCCGTCGCGATGGGGATGGGCGACTTCCGGGAGACCTTCCCGAGGCTGTTGATGGAGTCCGGCGGGCAGGGCTCCTCGAACCACGTCGGGTCGAACTGCTCGAGGGCGTGGGCCACCTCGACGGCCTGCCCGGCGGTGAAGCGGCCGTGGCCCTCGATGAGGAGGTCGACGTCCGGACCGACGGCCTCCCGCACCGCGCCGACGACGTCGACGGCGTGGTTGAACGTCTCCCGGTCCATGCGCTGCCAGGAGTTCCCGAACGGATCGAACTTCATCGCGTCGTAGCCGTCAGCGACGACCTGCCGGGCGGCGTCCTTCCAGGTCTGGAGGTCCTCGGTGGTCTCCGTGTACCAGCCGTTGGCGTAGGTGCGCAGCGTCTCGCCGTGGACGCTCCCGCCGAGGAGCTCGTAGACGGGCTTGTCGAGCAGCTTGCCCTTGATGTCCCAGCACGCGATGTCGACGGCCGAGCAGACCGTCGTGTTGACGACGTTCTTCGAGAACCACTCGTCGCGGTACATCTCGAGCCAGAGCCGCTCCGTGTCGAAGGGGTCCTCGCCCACGAAGAAGTGGCTCATCTCCTCGATGGCCGCGGCGACGGTGCGGGGCTTGTCGTGGGTCGTGGCCTCCGCGAGGCCCGTGACCCCCGCGTCGGTCTCGACCCGCACGAACACCCACGGCTTCCAGGGGTTCGCGACGACGTGCGTTTCGACGTCCGTGATCTCGACGTCCGACATGGGGTGTGGTCGGGGGGCTCCCGTTATCAATACGGGTGGTTTCGCCCGAACGCGTTCGCAGACAGGACCCGCTGTGACCGCCGTGTCGCAAGTTGCAAGTCCCCCGCCGGCGAGTCTCCGCCATGAGCCTGCCAGTCTCGGTCTGCGTGGAGAAGGTGTTCGACGACGACCCGTTCGTGGACCGCATAGACCGCGCGGCAGCCGCTGGCGCGGACGCCGTGGAGTTCTGGGGGTGGCGGGACAAGGACCTCGACGCGGTCGCGGACCGCGCCGCCGAGTACGACCTCGACGTCGCGGGGATGGTCGCCGGCGCGGGGTCCCTCGTCGACCCCCACCGCACCGACCAGGCCATCGCGGACTTCGAGTCGGCCATCGCCGAGGCCGACGCCATCGACTGCCCGACGCTCATCGTCACGACGGGCCTCGCCGAGGACGCCTTCTCGCGGGAGGAGCAGCGCGAGGCGCTCGTCAGCGCGCTCGCCGGCGCCGCGCCGGCCGCCGAGGACGCCGGCGTGACCCTCGCCGTCGAACCCCTCAACGTCGCGGTCGACCACGAGGGGTACTTCCTCGCCGAGTCCGCGGAGGCCTTCGAGATCGCGGCGGCCGCCAACAGCGAGGCCGTCACGGTCCTCTTCGACGTCTACCACCAGCAGATCACGGAGGGCGACGTCACCCGCGGGCTCACGGAGAACGTCGCGGACGTCGGACACGTCCACGTCGCCGACAACCCCGGTCGCCACGAGCCCGGCACGGGCGAGTTGAACTACGCGAACATCCTCGACGCCCTCGACGAGACGGACTACGACGGCTACGTCGGCTGCGAGTTCGACCCCGTCGGCGACGCGGAGGCCGCCGTGGAGCACGTCGTGGAACTCGCGGACTGAGCGCGCACCCGCTCGCCCACTCCCGCCCGGCACCACCGCAACCCTCTTTGACGATTCGGGCGAGGCCGTGGGCATGACGGAGCGCGTCGTCATGCTGCAGGAGCTCGACCCGGACCGCGTCGACGAGTACCTCGCGGCCCACGAGGACGTCCCCGAGGCCGTGAGCGACGCGATGGAGCGCGGCGGCGTGGAGTCCTTCGAACTCTACGTCCGCGACGCCGTCTCGGTGGGCATCATCGAGGTCGAGGACTTCGAGGCGTACAACGAGGTGTACATGGACGACCCCGAGTGCCGGGAGTGGGAGCGCCACGTCGAGCAGTTCAAGCGCTCGGGGGTCGACCCCGACTCCGGCGAGATGCCGCTGATGGACGAGGTGTGGCGCTTCGAGGCGGACGCGGAGTAACGGGGCCGCGAGTCGGGGCCGCGAGTCGGGTCGGCGCTGCCCGGGGAGCCGTTCCGGAGGCCTGCGAGGCGGGAAGGAGCGGGGAGCGATGCGGTGACCGACGGGTCAGACCCACGCCCTGAGGTCCATCGTGATCGTCGGGTCGTCGAGTTCGGACGCGTAGTCCGGGGGAACCGCGCCCCCGGCGGACGTGTTGTCGGCGACGATGACGTAGGTCGCCGGCGGGTACCACTTGCCGGTCACCTCCGCGCCCTCGGTGTTCATCTGCGAGAGGTTCGTGGCGTACCCGAACTTCTTCCCCGCCTTGTACTTCTCGAACTCGGACTTCTTCATCCCGAAGAAGTCGAGGTCGTACTCTGACTCCGCCTCCACCGTGTAGCTGATCGCGGTGTACTCCTCGCTCGTGAACTGCCACGCGGCGTGGCTACCGGGCGGGACCGTCTTCGTGTCCTTGATGTTCGCGATGAAGGTGCGCTTCCCGTCGGGGTTGGGCTTGACCTCCTGGCCGAAGAACGGGAGGTTCCGAGAGACACCAGCACAGCCGCCGAGCGCCGTCGCGCCGGCGGCGGCGAGGACGCCCCGTCGCGTGACCGAATCCATACCCCGGGGGAGACTCTGAGGACGTTAATACCTGTTGGGACCGGCTCGCACCGTCGGCCCGCGTCGCCGGCGCCGAGGCCGACGGGGTCTGCCGGTTGACACAGACCCTTAACCGTGGCGACGGTACCGGTCACCGTCGATGGACCAGCCCCCAGACGCGACCGAGACCGCGCTGCTGACCTACCTCGCCACCGTCGACGGGGCGACGGCGGCCACCGTCGCGGCGGAGCGGGACCTCGAACTGCCGGTCGCGCTCTCCCGTCTCGGCGACCTCGAGCGTCGGGGCTTCGTCGAGGCCACCCCGGGCGGGACCTACGAGCTCACGGACGAGGGTCGCGACGCGCTCGCGGGCGCGGAGGCGGCCGACGACGACCGCCCGTCGTGGGCGGCGCGGCGACCCTCGTGGATGCAGACCGTCGACGTCGCCATCGTCGACGCCCTCGACGGGGGAGAGACCCCGATGGAAATCGGTGACCTCGCGGACGCCGTCGAGTACCCCGAGCGACGGGTCCGCGACCGGCTGGAGGAGCTGGCCGCACAGGGCCTCGTCCAGCCCGTCGACGAGCGCTCCGTGCGCCTGCGCGACCTCGGCCGGGCGTTCGTCGCCGGCGACCTGGACGCCTCCTTCCTCGAGTCGGCGTGAGTTGGGGCCGGCGGCGCGGGCCGCCCGGACGCCGCGACCGGACCGCACCGCAGGTATTTGAGTGGAGCCGGACAACGGGGCGGGTATGCCGCCGGGTCCGGACGACGACGAGTTCGACGACCTCCGCGACGAGAGCGGCAACGCCATTCTCCGGCTGTTCGCGGAGTACGGGCGCGGCCAGCGACTCCGGTTCGCGGTCGGCGGCCTCGCGAGCGTCGTCTCGACGCTGATGGAGCTCGTCCCGGCGTTCCTGCTCGGCGTGGCCATCGACTCCTTTCTCGCGAGCGACGTCCCGTTCTCGCTGCCCCTCGTGCCCCGCCCGTGGCTCCCGGACGCGCTCCTCGGCCAGTTCCTCCTCGTGATGGGCCTCCTCGCGGGGTCGCACGCGCTCGGTGCCGGCCTGGGCTGGCTCAACAGCTGGGCGTGGAACGGCTTCTCCCAGGAGTTCCAGCACCGCGTGCGCGTCGACAGCTACGACGCGATGCAGCGCCGCGAGCTCGGCTTCTTCGACGACCGCCAGACGGGCGAGGTGATGTCCATCCTGAACAACGACGTGAACCAGCTCGAGGGCTTTCTCACGAGCAGCCTCGACACGGGTATCGGCATCGTGTTCCGCGTCGGCGGGATGGGCGCGGTGATGTTGCTCATCAACTGGCGGCTCGGCATCGTCCCAGTGCTGGTCATCCCCGCGCTCGCGTACGCCAGCTACCGGTTCGTCGGCATCATCCACCCCAAGTACCAGGATGTGCGCTCCGCCGTCGGGCGGCTCAACTCCCGCCTCGAGAACAACCTCGGCGGCATCGAGGTGGTGAAGTCCTACACGCGGGAGGGGTTCGAGACCGACCGCGTCAGGGAGTCCTCCCGGGAGTACCTCGACGCCCAGTGGGACGCCATCACGACGCGCATCCTGTTCTGGCCCGCGCTCCGGCTCGTGACGGCGGCGGGGTACACCGCGACGTTCGCCATCGGCGGGTGGTGGGTGATGGCCAACCGCGGCCTGGTCGACCCGCTCCCGTTCTTCCGCGGCGCGCTGACGGCGGGGACCCTCGTCACCTTCCTCATGTACTCCCGGCGGTTCATGTGGCCGATGCGGCAGTTCGGCCGGGTCGTCAACGACTACCAGTACGCCGAGGCCGCGGGGGAGCGCATCGTCGGCCTGCTCGACTCGCCGCCCGGGGTGCGAGACCGCGAGGACGCCGTCGACCTCGCCGACGTGGCGGGTCGCGTCGAGTACGACCACGTCGCGTTCGCGTACGACGGCGACGAGCGCGTGCTGGACGACGTCTCCTTCACCGTCGAGCCCGGCGAGATGGTGGGCATCGTCGGTCCGACGGGCGCCGGCAAGACCACGCTCGTGAAGCTCCTCATGCGCCTCTACGACGTCGACGACGGGGCGGTCCGCCTCGACGGGCACGACATACGCGACGTCACGCTCCGGAGCCTCCGCGACGCCATCGGGTACGTCAGCCAGGAGCCCTTCCTGTTCCACGGCACGGTCCGCGAGAACATCGCGTACGGGCTGACGGACGTCGACGACGAGGCCGTCGAGGCGGCGGCGCGGGTCGCCGGCGCCCACGAGTTCGTCGCCGACCTGCCCGACGGCTACGACACGATGGTTGGCGAGCGGGGCGTGAAGCTCTCGGGCGGCCAGCGCCAGCGCGTCTCCATCGCCCGCGCGGTCCTCGACGACCCGGACGTGCTCGTCCTCGACGAGGCGACCAGCCACGTCGACAACGAGACCGAGGCCGTCATCCAGGACAGCCTCGCCACCCTGACGGCCGACCGGACCACGTTCGCGGTGGCCCACCGCCTCTCCACCGTCCGCGACGCCGACACCATCCTCGTCATGCAGGACGGCCACCTCGTGGAGTCGGGGACCCACGAGGACCTCCTCGCGGAGGACGGACTCTACGCGACGCTCTGGCGCGTGCAGGTCGGCGAACTGGAGGAACTGCCCGAGGAGTTCCGCGGAGGCGCCACGCCACCGGCGCTCGACGGCGGCGGGGCCGAGTGACCCCGGCGGTCGGGGACCGCCGCGTCAGTAGGTGATGCGGTCTCCGACCGCGATGTCCGGCCCGCCGCGCGTCTGCAGGAGCGTGTCGCCCTCGTGGGTCGCGCTCCCGCCCCACTGCACCAGCCACTCGTGGGCGACGACCACGTCGTCGACCACCCAGTACGCGTCGATGGGGTCACTCGACCCGAAGGTGTGGGTCGCGCGCTCGGCGACGCGGTCCCACTCGTGGACGAGGACGTACGACTCCGGGAGGTCCCGGAACATCACGCCCCGGACCCGGGCGAGAAACGAGTCTGCCACCTCGACGGTCTCGAACTGGTCGTGGAGGTCGTGGGTCGTCATCGACGCTGTGCCCGCCCGTACGCGACGTGGCGGTTTGAAGGGACGGGTCCGGGAGCCGACGCGACGGTGTGCAGTCGAGGGGCGGGCACCGAATCGGTTAGGGCGTGTGCAGACGGCGCCCAGCCCGTCACTCCCGGGCGTGCCAGACGCTCCCACTCGGTCGGTCGTCGGGACCTGTCCGGTGTGTGCCGCGGAGCTGTCGGTCGGCGACGTCCTGATCCGGTACCGCACGTCCGCGGGGACGGTGGCGGCGTTCGCGGACTGCGCGGGCTGTGGCGACGTGGTCAGGCCGCGACGACCGGGCGACGACCCGTGACCGGGCGACGACCGTGACCGGACGACGAGCGTGACCGGGCGACGACCCGTGACCGGACGACGGTTCCCGATACCGGCTCGTCGGCCGCGGACCGGAAGGATTGACTGTGAACGCACCGAACCACGCCGGTGTGAACACCCGCGGACGCGGCGGCGTCTTCCTCGCCGTCTGTCTGTTCGCCTTCCTCGTCAACTTCGGTCGCGTCGCCTTCGCCGCGCTCGTCGATCCATTCATGGCGGCGTTCCACGTGGAGGAGGCCACCGCCGGCCTCGTCGCGACCGCCGTCTGGCTCGGGAGCGCGCTCCCGCGCCTCCCGACGGGCTACCTCCTCACCCGTGTGCGTCGCCACCACGCCATCGTGGGGATGGCCGTGTTCCTCGTCGGTGCCGCGACGTTCACCGCACTGGCGCCCGACGTCACCGTCGTCACCGTCGGCGCGCTCCTCATCGGTGTCTCGTCGGGCGTGTTCTACATCGCGGCGAGCCCGCTCGTGAGCGAGCTGTACCCCGAGAAGGTGGGGTGGGCCGTCGGGATCCGGGGAACCGCCGCCCAGCTGGCCGCCGTGGGCGCACCGGTCCTCGTCGGCGGCGCGCTCCTGCTCGGCTCCTGGCGGTACACGTTCTGGGGGCTCGCGCTCGCCACGCTCGTGGGGCTCGTGCTCTTCGCCCGGGCGGTCGGGGCCGCCGAGATGCCAAGCGCCGGCGTCGAGGACCGCGACCTCGTGCTCGCGGCGCGCAGGCAGTGGCGCATCATCCTCGCCGGGATCGCCGTCATCAGCGTCCTGGGCTTCACGTGGCAGGGCATCTTCAACTTCTACGTCTCCTACCTCGCGGCCGCGAAGGGGATCACCCCGGCGACCGGGCGGACGCTGCTCACGCTCGTGTTCGCGGCCGGCGTGCCGGCGTTCGCGCTCTCGGGACGGATGGCCGACGCCGTCACCTACCTCCCGCTCCTCTTTGGCTGTCTGGCGGGGTTCGTCCTCACGCTCGTGGCCCTCCTCGTCGCGGAAGGCGTGCTCGCCGTCGCGGTCGTCTCGGTCGCGATGGGATTCGCCGTCCACAGCGTCTTCCCGGTCACTGACACGTACCTGCTCGCGACGCTGCCCGACGAACACCGCGGGAGCGCGTACGCCGTGTACAGCGCGACCATGATGCTGCTGCAGGCGCCCGGGAGCGTCGTCCTCGGCGCGCTCGTGGAGGCGGGCGCGACCTACACGGACGTGTTCGCCGTCTACGCCGTCGTGCTCGCGGGCGTCCTCGCGACCCTCGTCGTCCTCTACCGGGCCGACCGGCTGCCGAAGGGGACGCCGTCGGGGACCCGGGGCAGCTGAGCCAGCCGGCCGGTGCAGGGGCGCGAGCTACGGCTCGCCGGCCGGGTCACCGTCGGTGTCGCTCCCGCGGTCGACGGCCGGATCGACGTCCGGATCGACGTCGGCGGGGAGGTCGAGGTCCACGTCGAGGCGCTCGTCGAGTTCGGCAAGCACGCGGTCGACCTGGTCCATGGCCGTCCGGATGGCCGCCGGCGGGAGGAACACCTGCTCGGCCTCGACGTCGACGCCGCGGGACCGCCCCGCGGCCTTCGACTGGCGGGTGAACGTGCGGTCGCGCCACCGGTCGAGGTCGGCGAGCGAGAGCGACTCCTCGGTCCACGCCACACCCCCGGTCGTCGTCGTGACGGGGACGACCGCCGTCTCGCCGTCGCCGGTCGGTACCTTCACGCGCTCCTCGCCCCGCTGTTCGACCGGGATGAGGACGGTGACGACGTCCTCGCGCCACGCGATGGCGTTGCCGTCGGCAACGTCAGAGAGGTGATCGGCGAGGCTCTGGAAGACGCGGTTGAGGTGGACGACGGCGGACGGCACGTCTTTCGCGAACAGCGCGCGGTCCGCCTGCGCCTCGAAGTCGATCTCCTCGAGGAGGACGCGGATCTGGCGTCGAAGGCGGGCGGTCCGGTCGGTCCAGCCCGTCCCGGCGGAGTCGGTCATACTGTCCGGTGGCCGCCCGACTCCCTGAAGGTTCCGGCCCCGCGTCGCCGCCGCGACGTGAGCCCGACCGTGGACGCCCTCAGACCGCTGGCTCGGCCGTCTCGCCGGCGTCGATTCGGCGGGCGAGCGTCTCGAGGAGGTAGTAGTCCGTCCAGACCAGCTCGTGGTGGTCGGCGTAGCCCGCGGGCCCGTTGTAACAGCCCTCGAGGACCATCCCGCGGGGCCGGTCGCCGGCGCCGCCGGCGTCGCCCGCCCCGCCAGTGTCACCGTCGCGGGGGGTGAGGTAGCCCTCGACGAGCGACCAGAGGACGTGCTCGCCGTACGCCCGCAACCCCGCCGTCTCCCCGGCGTCCGGGAGGCGCGTGAGTCCGTATGCAGCGAGCGCGGCCGCGCTCGTGTCGCGGTTGACGTCCGGCTTCTCGGGATGCTCGAGGTCCCAGTGGGGGACGCCGTCGTCGGGGGCGTGGGTCTCGTAGTAGTCGACGACGCGCTCTAAGGCGTCGAGGTACCGGCCCGCGCGCGTCTCGAGGTACGCTCGTGAGAGGCCCGCGATGCACCAGCCCTGGCCGCGCGCCCAGCAGGTCTCCTGTGAGTACGCGAGGTCGTTGTGCTGGCGCACCAGGTCGCCGGTCCCGGGGTCGAACTCGGCGTGGTGCCAGGTCCGGCCGTCCTCGCGGACGTACCAGTCGAGGTGGCGGTCGGCGTGGGAGACCGCGACGTCGCGGTAGTGGGGGTGGCCGGTCTCGCGGTACGCGCGCCAGAGCACCGGGAGCGAGGTGTAGATGGCGTCGACGGCGCCCAGCACGTCGCCGTGGGGACCGCCCTCCTCGTGCGGTCCGCGGAACTCGTGGGTCGGGGACGCGATGTCGAGTCCCCCGAGGGGAATCTGGCGCGCGCCCTCGTGGAAGAAGTCGGCCATGCGGTCCGCACCCTCGACGCCGAGGTCGCGGTGGGCGTCCTCCCCCGTGACGTCGAACGTCCGGAAGCCGGCGTAGTGGAAGTTCATCCCCGCGAACATGCAGCGGCGCGGCATGTACTCGACCATCGTCTCGGTGTGCGCGCGGGCGGCGTCGGCGAAGCGCTCGTCGGCGGTGTGCTCGTGCGCACGCCACAGCATCGCGATCCAGTGCCCGCCACACCAGTTGCCGTTGGGCGTCGTGGTCCACGAGCCGTCCGCGGGGTCGGCGAAGTAGGGGAACGCCTCCCCCGTCCCGTCGAGCGTGGTGCCGACCCGCTCGACGAGCAGGTCGAGGGCGTCGGCCTCGGTGCGGTCCATGGGCGCCCCTCGCGGGCCTCCCAGAAGAAGGCTTAGCGTTGCCGCCGGCGGTGGCGCGGCGACGGCCGGCCCCTCACAGCCGGTGGGCGGACCAGCCGCCGTCGACGTAGATCGACTGCCCGTGGACGAACCGGGCCTCCTCGCTTGCCAGGAACACCGCCAGGTCGCCGACGTCCTCGGGCGTCCCCGCGTGGGGGAGCAGCGTGTGATCGAGCTGCTCCGCCATCGAGTCGGCGTCGTGGTAGTCCTGGATGGCCGTCTCGATGAAGCCCGGACAGACCGCGTTGACGCGGACGTTCTCCTCGCCCAGCTCCACGGCGAAGTCCCTGGTGAGGTTCGGGATGGCGCCCTTCGCGGCGGCGTACGGCGGACCGCCCCCGCCCTCCGAGGAGTTCACCGACCCCACGTTGACGATCGACCCCTCCGTCTCGACGAGGTGCGGGACGGCGTACTTCGAGCAGAAGAAGGTGCCGTCGAGGTCGACGCCGATGACCTCGTCCCACTCCGCGGGCGTCACGTCCTGGGAGTCCCCCGGGATGAAGATGCCCGCGTTGTTGACGACCACGTCGAGGCGGCCGTACTCCCCGACCGCGGTCTCCACCATCGCCTCGGCCTCGGCGGGGTCGCTCACGTCGGTCTCGACGTAGGTCGCGTCGGCGTCGGTGTCCTCGCGGATCATCTGCGCGGTCGGGCGCTCGACGTCGGTCTCGAAGTAGGTGCCACGCTTGGGCTCGCGGCGGACGTCGGCGACGACGACGTTCGCGCCCTCCTCGGCGAACCGGCGGGCGACGCCGCGACCGATGCCGCTCGAGCCGCCGGTGACGACCACCGTCTTCCCGGCGTGTCGGTCTGCCTGCATGGTCGCCGGGTTCGCGGAGTCGGGCCTTAAGCGTGCGGCACGGGCCCCGGCGGTCCGCGGGTTCGACGTCCGACCGCGCCGTCGCCACGATTTATGCAGCCCCGTGCCGACTGTCGCCCCATGGCCGAGGGAATCACCGACACGCACGAGCTCGCGCCCGGCGTCTGGCGCGTCGAGACCGTCGAGGACGACAAGCTCCACGGCTACCACGTGCTGGACGGCGCGGGCGGTCCCGTCGTCGTCGACCCGGGCTACCGCTTCGCCCCGACCGAGGTCTACGAGCCGTTCCTCGACCGCCACGGGTGGGACCTCGCCGACGTGAGCCTGGCGCTCGTCACCCACGCCGACGCCGACCACTTCGGCGGCAACCACCGCCTGCGCGAGCACGCACCGCAGGTCACCATCGCCGGGCACGCCGCCGACGTCCCGTGGATGGAGTCCGTCGAGACCATCCTCGACGAACGCTACGCCGCCTTCGCCGACCACGGCATCACCTACCCGAACGAGGTCATCGACTGGCTCACGAAGATGATGGGGCCCGACGCCGCCGTCGACGTGTCGCTCCGCGGCGGGGAGTCCGTCCGCGTCAGGGACCGCCGGCTCACGGTGCTGCACACGCCCGGCCACACCGAGGGCCACTGCATGCTGTACGACCCGGCCCACGACGTCGTGATCGGCGCGGACGGCTTCTTCGGCCGCGGGCTCCGGGACGTCGACGGCAACTACCTCCAGCCGCCGCCGTACTTCCACTACCCCGCCTACGAGACCACCATCCAGCAGGTGGAGAGCCTCGACCCCGACGTGCTCTCCTTCACCCACTACGACCTGCTCGAGGGCGACGCCATCGACGACTTCGTCGCGGACTCGCTGGACTTCGTGGCGGAGATGGAGACGCTGGCCCGCGACCTCGCGGCGGACGGCCCCGTCACGCTGCAGGCGGCCATCGACGAGACCGTCGAGCGCAAGGGCGACTTCGGACTCAATCTCGACCTCGCGGCCCCGCTGTCGGCGCACTTCTCGGACCTCGTGGACCGCGGCGAACTCGTCCGCACGGAGGTCGAGGGCGTGCCGGCGTGGGAGACGGCCTGAGGGCGCGCCTGGCGGGACCCCGGCAGCGCCACCCCGACGCGGCGCGCGCCCGGCGTGCCACGCGCCCCGTTTGAGTGCCCTTTAAGCCCGGTCCGGGGCAACCACCGCACGAACGATGGAGATCACCGAGATCAACGCGTACCCGCTGCGGGACGGCCTCTGGAACCCCTGGTGTGTCATCACGGTCCACACGGACGAGGGGATCCGGGGCGTCGGCGAGGCCGGCGGCCTCTGGGCGAACACCGACCTTGACGCGAAGCGGACCCACGTCGAGAAGTTCGAGGAGTGGTTCGTCGGCGACGACCCGCGTCGCATCGAGGCGCTCCGCCAGAAGTCCCAGGAGACGCCCTGGGGGCTCTCGCGGCTGAACCAGGCGCTGTTCTCCGGGATGGAGATGGCGTGCTGGGACATCGTGGGGAAGTACCGCGACATCCCGGTCCACGAGGCGCTCGGCGGCAAGATGCGCGACGAGCTGCGCGCGTACGCCAACGGCTGGTACGACAGCCTCGAGACCCCCGAGGAGTGGGCCGAGGGGGCCGCGGAGGTCGTCGACCGCGGCTACACCGCGATGAAGTTCGACCCCATCGAGACCGCGTACCGCGACCTCTCGAACCCCGACCTCGAACTCGCCGTCGACCGCATCGGCGCCATCCGCGAGGCCGTCGGCCCCGGCGTCGACCTCCTCATCGAGGGCCACGGCCGACTCACGCCCGGCGAGGCCATCCGCTTCGGGAAGCGCATCGAGGAGCACAACCCCTCCTGGTACGAGGCGCCCGTCCAGCCCCACCAGGGCCCGAAGGCGTTCCGGGAGGTCCGCGAGGCGCTCGCGATTCCGATCTCTGACGACCTGGCGAGCATCGAGTCGAAGTTTAACGCCTTCGACTTCATCTCGGAGCGCGCCATCGACATCATCCAGCCCGACCCCGGTAACGTCGGCGGCCTCCGGGAGGTCCAGTACATCGCGCAGATGGCTGACGCCGCGTCCATCTTCGTCGCGCCACACGCCGCAGCCGGCCCGGTGAGCATGACCGCTGCGGTCCACCTCGACGCCGTCGTCCCGAACTTCAAGATCCAGGAGGGGTTCGACGAGTTCACCCGGCCGGACTGGGTCGCCGAGGTCATCGACGACCCGATCACCATCGAGGACGGCGTCATCGAGGTGCCCGACGAGCCCGGCCTCGGCATCGAGTTCGACGAAGAGGCGGCGCGCGAACACGACACGAACCCGATGCCCGACCACAACTTCATGGCCCCGGACTTCAAGGACACCTACGGCTCGCAGACCCTCCGCGAGGACTGAGGCCCGCGGCGACCTCCGAAAGGTAGAACTTCGCCGCGCCGACCGTTCAACCGATGCCCGCCGGCTACGCCATGCCGACGCCAGCGCCGGGCGACACCCTCGCGGACCTCCGCGAGGGGTTCGCGTGGTCCCTCCCGGAGCGGTACAACGTCGCCGACGTGACCGCCGACGCGGCGGAGCCGGCCGACACCGCACTCCGCCACGTCGACGACGACGGCCGGACCCACGCGTTCGCCTACGCCGAACTCGACCGCGCCGCCGCGCTCCTCGCCGGCCACCTCGCCGACGCGGGGATCGCGCGGGGGGACCGCGTGGTGCTCTGCGTCCCGCAGTCGCCGGAACTCCTCGTCGCCCACCTCGCCGTCTACCGGCTCGGAGCCGTGGCGGTCCCGCTTTCGGTCCTCCTCGGCGGGGACTCCTTCGCGCACAGCCTCGAGCACAGCGGCGCGACCGGGCTGCTCGTCGAGTCGGCGGCGGCCGAGCGGTTCGCCGACGAGATCCGCGCCCGCGACCTCGCCGTCGAGAACTTGGTCGCCCTCGACGGCGCGGCGTACGACCGCGACGCGCTCGTGGAGGCCGACTGCCGGGCGCTCGGCGTGCTGGCCGACGTGGTCGGCGTGACAGACGGGGCGGACGGGGATGCCGACGTCCCCGACCCGCGCGGCGTCGCCGACACCGCGCCCGACGACCTCGCGCTCGTCCTCTACACCTCGGGGACGACGGGGAAGCCCAAGGGGGTCGCGCAGGCCCACCAGTACCTCGCCGGGTCCCTGCCGGGCTACCAGTGCTGGTTCCACCTCTTCGGCGACACCCACCGCGAGCGGGTGTGGACGCCCGCGGGCTGGGCGTGGGCGGGTGCGCTCTTCGACGTCGTCTTCCCGACGCTCGCGACGGGCGGCGTGGTGGTCTCGTCCGTGCGCCGGTCGGGCTTCGACCCGGAGCGCGCGCTCGGCCTCGTCGAGCGCGAGGCCGTCTCCCGAGCCTTCCTCCCCCCGACGGCGGTGTGGCAGGTCAGAGAGCAGGTCGACCCGTCGGCGTACGACCTCTCGGCCCTCGAGGTCGTGATGTGCGGGGGCGAGTCCCTCTCGCCGTCGGTCTTCGAGTGGGCCGAGGACGCTCTCGACGCGACGGTCAACGAGACCTACGGCCAGACCGAGGCGAACGCCCTCGTCGGCAACTGCCAGGTCGTCTTCGACGCCGAGCCGGGGTCGATGGGGAAGCCCTACCCCGGGCACGACGTGCGCCTCGTCGACGCCGAGGGCGCGCCCGTCGAGGTCGGCGAGACGGGCGAGGTCGTGCTCCGTGCGCCCGACCCCGTGCTGTTCGAGGGGTACTGGGACGACGAGGCCGCGACCGAGGCTGTCTTCGACGGCGAGTGGTACGCGACCGGCGACCTCGCGCGTCGCGACAACGAGGGGTACCTCCACTTCCGCGGGCGGGCGGACGACCTCGTCGTCACCGCGGGCTACCGGGTCAACCCGACCGAGGTCGAGGAGGCGCTCCGGCGGTCCCCGGCCGTGAGCGCCGCCGTCGTCGGCGGCGTGCCGGACGAGGAGCGCGGCCAGCGCGTGAAGGCCTACGTCGTCCCGGCGGCGGACGCGGAGCCGGGGGACGCGCTCGCCGCGGAGCTCCGGGACCTCGTCGCCGACACCGCCGGCCGGCACAAGGTCCCACGGGAGTTCGAGTTCCTGACCGAGCCGCCGGAGACGCGCACGGGGAAGGTCGACCGGTCCGCGCTGTTCCCGCGGGACTGACGGGCCTCGACGACGGCCGCGGGGCCGGTGCGGCCCCGACACCGCCGCGTCCCACGCCGTCAGTCGTGCTGGCGTAGCTCGCGCACCTCGCCCGGGACCTTCGGCTCGTGGTCCTCGGCGCTCGCGACCGCGGCGTAGCAGAGTTCGAGGCTGTGGAGGTTGTTCCGCGCGGAGTTCAGCGGCTCGCGGTCCTCCTCGATGGCACAGAGCAGTTCTCCCATCGCGCCGTGGAAGCCGTCGGGGAACCAGGTGCCCTCGAGGTCCGGCGAGGCGTAGCCGTCGGCGGTGTAGAGCGTGACCTCCTGCTCCTCGAGGTCCTCGCCCTCGCTCACGACGGTGCCCTCCGTGCCCGCGACGTAGGTCCGGTCCTCGGGGCCGAGCTTGGTGTCGGCGTCGAACGCGAGGCTGGCCTGTGCGCCCTCGTACTCCACGACCGCCTGGCCCAGGAGCGGCGGGTCGGCGTGCTGGGAGGGCGAGGGCTCGTAGGAGGCGTACACCCGCTCGGGGCGCTTCTCGCCCATGATGCAACAGAGGATGTCGAACCAGTGGACCGCGAAGTCGTAGAGCACGGCGTGCTCGATGTCGTTGATGGCGGTCTCCTCGATCCAGTTGTGGTCCCAGTCGACGTTGAAGTGGACGCCGTGGGGCGTGCCGATCAGGCCCTCCGACACGACCTGGCGCATGTACGACCAGTGGGGCGCCCACCGGCCGTTCTGGTTGACCGCGAGGGTGACGCCGTGCTCGTCGGCCAGGTCGACCATCCGCTCGCCGACGTCGAGGTCGACCACGAAGGGCTTCTGGCTCAGGACGTGCTTCTCCGCGCGGATGGCGTCCTCGATGATGGGCGCTCTGGCCTCGGGGTGGGGCGTGAGGTCGACGACGTCGACGTCGTCGCGCTCGAGCACCTCGCGGTAGTCGTCGGTGACGAAGGCGTCGTCGAGGCCGTACTCCGCCTGGCGGTCGTAGGCCTTCTCGATGGTGCGGTTGCACAGGCCGACGACGCTGTACCCCGCGGCGGTGTACGCGTCGAGGTGCTGCTCCGAGATGCCGCCGGTCCCGATCAGCGCGATGTTCGGGTCGTAGGCGTCGGGGTCCTGCGGGCGGTAGGGGAGGTCGGGAGCCGTGGTCTCCTCGAGCTCCTCGATCTCGGCGATGCCGTACTTGTCGTCGTCCTCCTCGGGCGTGTCCTCCGGAGCGTCTGTCTCTGTCATTGTCGTGTGGTGGCGTCGGGTGTCGTCGTCCGCGGTGGTCGGTGCGCGGCCGGCGGGCGGCCGCCGGCGTCGGTCGGTGCGCGGCCGGCGGGCGGCCGCTGGCGTCGGTCGGTGCGCGGTTCGTCTGCGATGGCGTGCCGGGGTACCGTAGTCCTGTCGCCGGTCCGCGCCACGGCGGTGGCGGCGGGACCGACCCCTCACTCCACGAGGTCCACCGTCTCGCCGCGCGCGGCGGACTCGCGGGCCGTGTCGATGATGCGCTGGGCCTCGCGGCAGAGCTCGGGGTCGAGCGGGCCGAACTCGATCTCGCTGCCGGTCTCGATGCAGTGGATCATGTACTGCACGGGGTCCTGGAGCGGCTCCTCGAGCTCGTCCACCTCGACCTCGTACCCCTCCGGGTGGTCGGCGTCCTGCACCCGGACCATCTGCTCGTAGTCGTAGCTGGAGATCGTGCCCTCCGTCCCCACGAGCACGAAGCCACACTTGGGCTGGGGCTGGTGCACCCACGGGTCGGTGAACGTCCCCCAGCGGGTCTCGTACTTCGAGAGGCCGGTGTCGTAGTGGGCGATGGAGACCGAGTGGGTGTCGACCTCGGACCACTCCGGCGTGTGGGTCTCGGTGGTGACCGAGTGCGGGAGCTCGCCGTCGCGGAACCACGTCCCGAGCGTGACGCCGTAGCCGAGGTAGTCGTTGAGCGACCCGCCGCCGCGCTCGGCCTGGTGCCACCACGTCGTCGGGTCGGACTCCGCGGCGTCCTCGCCCGCGAAGTGCAACTCGCCGGCCTCCGTGTACTCCACCTGCTGGAAGCGCCCGCTGCCCTCGTTGCCGTCGTAGTAGTGGACCTCCGTCACCTCGCCGATGGTCCCCTCCTCGAGGAGGCGCTTGGTCGTGCGGTGCGTGGGGTACCACGCGAGCGGCCAGTTCACCGCGAGGAGGTTCCCGGTCTCGCCCATCGTCGCGAGCATCCGGTCGGCGTCGTGGACCGACGTCGCGAACGGCTTCTCGAGGATGACGTGGACGTCGTAGGGGGCCACCTTCTCCACCCAGTCGGCGTGCTCGGAGGGGACCGGACACAGGATGACGATGTCGGGGTCCGTCTCCTCGAGACAGCGCGCGTGGTCGCGGTACACCCGCTCGTCCGGGATGTCGAACTCCCGGGCGGTGTCCTTGAGACCGAGCGTCGACTCCTCGGTGTCCTCGTCGCAGATGGCGACGATCTCCGCGTCCGGGTGGGCCTCCACCTTCCGGAGGTTGTCACCCATGTGAAAGTGGCCGAAGTTGATGCCGGCTACCGTGTAGGTCATTGGGGATCACTGCCAGTGCGCCACTGACACTCGCACTTCGACCCCGGAGACAATGAATCTAGGTCCGCCGACAGTCCCGCCCCGACGGGTCCGCCCTCGCCAGACTCGCGCGTGACAGGCCGGTGTGGGCTACCGGTCGAGCAGGTCGACGGGGCCGCCGCGCTCCGCACTCGCGACCGCGGTGTCGACGATGCGCTGGCCCTTCCGGCACAGCGAGGGCGTGAGCGGCGGGAAGGAGACGTCCTCGCCCGTGTCGAGGCAGTGGACGACGTGCTGGAGGACGTCCTGGTTCGGCGCGTCGAGTTCGTCCACCTCGACCTCGTACCCGCCGGGGTTGTCCTCGTCCTGCACCCGAATCGTGTCCTCGTAGTCGTACGAGGAGATGGTCCCCTCCGTGCCCACGAGGACGAAGCCACACTTGGGCTGGGGCTGGTCGAACCACGGGTCGGTGAAGCAGCCCCACCGCGTCTCGTACTTCGAGAGGCCGGTGTCGTAGCGCGCGATTGCCACCGCGTGGGTGTCGACCTCCGACCACTCCGGCTCGAAGGTCTCGCAGGTCACCTCGGTCGGCAGTTCGCCGTCGCGGTACCACGTCCCCAGGGTCGTGCCGTAGCCCATGTAGTCGTGGAGCGACCCGCCGCCGGCCTCGGGCTGGTGCCACCACGACTCCGCGGCCGCGGCGATGTCCTCGCGCTCGCCCGCCGCGAAGTGCATCTCGCCGCCCTCGGAGTACTCCACGTCGGTGAAGCGCCCGCTCCCGCGGTTGCCGTCGTAGTAGTGGACCTCGGTCACCTCGCCGATACGCCCCTCGTCGACGAGGCGCTTCGCGGTGCGGTTCGTGCGGTAGAAGGCGAGCGGCCAGTTGATGGCGAAGACGCGGTCCTCGGTCGCCTCGATCATCCGGTCGGCGTGCTCGAGCGAGGTCGCGAAGGGCTTCTCGAGGACGATGGCGCAGTCGTCGTGGGCAGCGGCGACGTTCTCGACCCACGTCGCGTGGTCGGCCGGGACCGGACAGAGGAAGGCGACGTCGGGATCGGCCTCGTCGAGACACCGCTCGTGGTCCCGGTAGATCTGATCCTCGGTCAGCCCGAACTCCCGGGCCGTGCTCTCGAGGCCGAGCGTGGGGTCGTCGGACTCGTCGCAGATGCCGACGATCTCGGCGTCCTCGTTGCGCTCCGCGAGACGGAGCAGGTCGCCCATGTGGAGGTGGGAGAAGTCGATGCCGACTACCTTGTACGTCATACCGCCCCGCTGGCGGCGGTGGGTCTTGAATGCCCGGGAGGCGCACGCGAGTCCAGCGGGAGCTGCGCCGCGACCGCGACGGTCCGTCCCCACGGTGGCCGGCGCATTACTGGACAGACTTCCAACAGGACTTAGTGGGTCGCCGCGTCACCTGCCTGCGTGCACCACCTCCGTCGACGGCAGGTGCTCCGGCGCGCCGCCCTCGCCACCGGGACCGCGGGCGCCCTCGGCGCGTCGGCCACGGCCGGCTGTGCCTCGCCGGTGCCGGGCGGTCCGCCGGGTGACCTCCCGGCACCCTTCACGCGTCTCGCGCACGCGGGGAGCTACGACCCCGACGGCACCTGGCCGATGGCGGGCCACGACGCGGCGCGGAGCGGGCGAGCGGACACGCCGGTCCCCACCGGCGACGTCGACGTGGCGTGGCTGCGGTGGGCGAAGACCGGGTCCGTCCGGGCTCACTCGCCGGTGGTCGGCCCCCGATGGGTGTACTTCGGCTACGCGTGGGAGCCCCCGGACCGGGACGAGCGACGCGTCCACCTCGCGGCGTTCGACGCCCGGACGGGCGAGCGTCGCCTCGACCGGCGGGTCGGCACTGGTGACATCGTCGGCCTCGCCCTCGCCGGCGACACGCCCCTCGTCCTGACCGGCGACCCCGCGGCGAACGGCGGCCCCACGATGACGGCGGTCGACACCGACCGCAACGCGCTCTCGCGGGTCGACCTCCCGCCGATCACGGGACCGCCGGCTGTGCGCGACGGCGTCTGCTACCTCGCGTCCCGCGACGAGGACAACCCCGGGACGCTCGCGGACAGCGCGGTCTACGCCGTCGAACCGGACGGGAATCAGCTCTGGCGGGCGCCACTCCTGGGCCCGGCCGTCACCGCACCCTGTACGGACGGCGAGACCGTGTACGTCGGACTCCAGGGCGGCGTCGCGGCCGTCGACCTCGCCGCCGGCGAGGAGCGGTGGGTGCGGTGGCTGGACGTGCTCCTCGACGGCGAGGCGGGCGAGTTCGTCGGCGGCACGCCCACGGTCGTCGACGGCCGCCTCTACGTCCCGGGGAGCGGTCGGGTCACCGCGCTGGACGCCGCCGACGGCACCCTCGACTGGACGAGCACCGTCGGCGAGTACGGGGAACTGTCTGTCGCGGTCGCCGACGGCGTCGTCTACGCCGGCCACTTCGTCGCCCTCGACGCCGCCTCCGGCGACGAGCGGTGGCGGGCCGACGACCTCCGTCTGGAGGGACTGCCCGCCGCGGGGGCCGACGGAACGGCGGTCGTGGGGACCCGCGGGGCCGTCACCGCCGTCGACGGCCCGGCGAGTCGACCGTGGACCGTCGAGTACGAGGTCCCCGAGACCGACAGCTTCCCGCTCACCCCGATGTATCCGTCGGTCGCGCTCGCACACGGCATGTGCTATCTCGGGCTCGCCGACGGCCGGCTGTACGCCATCGGCGCGACCGGGTGAGCGGGGCTCGCACGGTCGGGCAGCGCCTCACCGCCCGCTCACGGTCCCCGACGGCGTCACGTCCTCGACGGCCTCGAGGCCGTGGTAGGTCGTCGCGGCGAACGCGGCGGTCAGGGTCTCGCCCGCGCCGATCTCCTTCATCGTCCCGTTGGCCTCCTGGGCCTCGGGGATGTTCCCCGCGGGGAACGCCGTCGTCGGCTCGAGGCCGGCGTTGTAGTTCCGGTTGTAGTACGGCGAGTCGTGGTGGCCGCCGAAGGGCTGCCAGTACCACAGCGACTCGAAGGGGTCGGTCGGGAAGGAGAAGGCGAAGCCGACGTCGCGTGCGGGGTTGGTGACGGCGTACCAGCCCGCCTCGAGGTCCCGCGCGTACGCGACGTCGTGGATGGTGCTGTCCGTCGGCGGGAACTCGCGGAGGTCGACGGTGTCGCCGGCCTGCGGGGCTGTCTCTCCGCCGTCCGCGGCGGCCGGTGCGTGGGGCCACTCGAAGGACTCGCCGCCGGCGAGGCGGTTGTTGCGGTGGCCGGGGCCGTAGTCGTCGACCACCCAGCTCGCCGCCGGGACGTCGAGGCGCGCGCCGGGCTCCACGAGGGGCTCGGCGAGCGCGAGGTGGTGCTGCCAGACGTAGGGGACGGGGCGCGGCGCGGTGTTCTCCACCGTCTCCTCGACGTGGAGGGTGGACTCGCCGGCGGGGAGCCGGAGCGTGCGCTCGATCCGGAGCGGGTAGCGGACGAGTTCGACGGCGAGGTCGAGCACCGCCGCGTCGCCCTCCTCCCGCGCGTCGTACTCGAAGGGGAGCAGGGAGGACTCGCCGTGGAGGCCGTAGGGGGCGTCGCCGAAGGAGTCGGTGAAGCCCGCGACCGGGAGGTTCACCTGCCACCCGCCGGGGTAGTGGTCGTGCCACGCGGTGGGGTCGACCGGCGGGACCGCCGCGTCGATCGGGGGCTGCCAGTTGTGGTCGGCGTGCCACAGCGAGTCCACGTCGGCGCGCTTGTCGCGGAACTCGAGGACGTCGCCGCCCTTCCCCGGGAGCACCAGGACGCGGAGGTGGTCGTTCTCGAGGAAGACGGCGTCGACGCCGCGGTACTCGAAGCCGTCCATCGCGCGGGGGAGCGACCAGTCTGCCATGGCCGTCCCTTCTCGGCAGACCGCCATAGTGGTTTGTGGCGATGGACCGCGAGGGGCCGTGCCGCCGCTGACGGACGGTGGGGACCGGCGGCGGGGACCGCAGCCGGGGGACCGGCCTACTCCTCGACGCGCGCCTCGGTCCCGGCGAGCAACTCGATGACCTGCATCACGCCGGAGTTGTCGTCGAGACCCATCCCGTTCTCCTCCATCGACTTGTAGAGCTCGTGGACCACCTCGGTGACCGGCATCGGGGAGCCGAAAGCCTCGCCCGCGTCGGTGGCGATGCGGAGGTCCTTGTACTGGTAGCTCGCGAAGAAGCCCGGCTCGAAGTCGCCGCGGATCATGCTCGGCGCGCGGTTGTCGAGCGCCCAGCAGCCAGCCGCGCCGCCGCTGATGGCCTCCACGACCGCCTCGAGGTCCGCGCCCGCCTTCGCGGCGAAGACCAGCGCCTCGCTCACCGCGGTCATCTGCGCCGCGACGACGATCTGGTTGCACGCCTTCGTCGTCTGTCCCGCGCCGTTCGGACCGGTGTGGGTCACCGTCTCGCCCATCACGTCGAAGAGGTCGCGGTGGGCGTCGAGCACGGCCTCGTCGCCGCCGACCATGATGGAGAGCGTGCCCTCGATCGCGCCCTCCTCGCCACCGGAGATGGGCGCGTCGAGCATGTCCACGCCGAGTTCCGCGAGGTCCTCCGCGAGCGCCTCGGTCGTGGTCGGCGAGATGGTGGACATGTCGACCACCGTCATCCCCTCGCGCAGCCCCGTCATCACTGCGTCGGGATCGTCGCGGACGACGTTCGCGACCGCCTCGGAGTCGGGGAGACATGTGATCACGACGTCGCTGCGCTCGGCGGCGTCGGCCGGCGAGTCGGCGCGCTCGCCGCCGTGGGCGACCAGCTCCACCATCGGCTCCTCCGAGCGGTTGTACCCGACGACGTCGTACCCCGCGTCGACGAGGTTCTTCGCCATCGGCAGTCCCATGATGCCCAGCCCGACGAATCCGACCGTCGTCTCTGTCATCGCTGGGAGGAGCCACTCGCCGGTGTCAAAAATAGCTGTCTGGTGTGCCGCCCACACGCTCCGGGGCCACGACCCCCGGAAGCGATTAGGCGACGCCGGCGCCAGGAGTTCGGAACCCATGGAGATCACCGACGTCACGACCACGAAGATCAGCACCGACTCCTGGGGCGCGTTCGTGGAGTTCCCGCTCGTCACCGTGATGAGCGGACACGAGGCGTACCGCAACGCCGACGGCGAGAACCCGGGTGCACGTCGGGACTGGACCGGCCCCACCAGCGACGTCGTCGTCCGGGTCGAGACCGACGCCGGGATCACCGGCTACGGCCACGGGAACTGGCTCACCGGCGCCATCGCCACCATCGTCGACGAGACACTCTCGAAGCTCGTCGTGGGCGAGGACCCCACGCACCGAGAGCGCCTCTGGGACCAGATGTACCGCGCGACCATCCCGTTCGGCCGGAAGGGCGCGGCCGTCGAGGCCATCAGCGCCGTCGACATCGCGCTGTGGGACATCGCGGGCAAGGCGGCGGGCAAGCCCGTGTACGAACTCCTCGGCGGGCCGGTCGACGACGAGATCCGGTGCTACGCGAGCAACCTCCACCCGGTCGACCACGACGACCTGGCGGCCGAGGCGATCGACTACGTCGAGCAGGGGTACGACCTGCTCAAGCTGCGGTTCAAGCACGGGCCCGAGGCGGGGCGCGCCGGCCGGGACGAGAACGAGGCGGTCGTGCGCACCGTGCGGGAGGCGGTCGGGGACGAGATCGAGATCGCTGGCGACGCGTACATGGGCTGGAGCGTGCGCTACGCCAGGAAGATGATCGACCGGCTCGAGCGATACGAGATGGCGTGGGTCGAGGAGCCCGTCATCCCGGATCAGATCGACGGCTACGCCGAACTCCGGTCGTCGGTCGACACGCCCATCGCGGGCGGGGAACACGAGTTCACGCGGTGGGGCCACCGCGAACTCCTCGAGCGCGACGCCGTCGACATCCTCCAGCCGGACGTCCACCGCGCGGGCGGGCTGACGGAGCTGAAACGCATCGCGGACATGGCGAGCGCTCACGGTCGGCCGGTCGTTCCGCACACGGGGACGCCACCGACGCTGCACTTCGTCGCGGCCACGCAGAACGCGCCGATGGCGGAGCACATCACGACGCCGTGCTGGTTCGAGGGGGACGACGGCGACACCTACGCCGACGCGATCTACGAGAACCCGCCCGAACCGACCGACGGTGCGGTTCCGCTCCCCGAGGGGCCCGGCGTGGGGGCGTTCAACGAGGAGGCGATCCGGCACTTCGCGGTCGAGTAACCCGGGTGCCCGGACCGTTCACCGACCGTCGTGGCGGCAGTTCTCGCACACTGCCACCTCGGCGCGGAGTCCGTCGGTCGCCGACGGTCGCACCACCACGCTCGTCACCGGGACGAACTCCCGGCAGTACGCGCACCGCTCGATCGCCGCACTGTTTACCATGGTACCCGATTGCACACTCCCCCGCGGTATACTTTGTCGTCGGCGGCGGACACGTCACGGAGGTTTCCTTCGGTCACGAAGGCAGAACGGCGTGGCGTCCGGGGCAGCCCGAGGCTGGCTCGAGGACAGCCCGAGGCGTCACACTTTTACTGAGGTGTCCGATATATTCTCCCATGGCCACCACGGACGCCGACACGGCGGCACCGAGCACGGGGGCGGGTGTCTGACAATGGCGGGATTCTGGGACACCGACGCCATCCTCTTCGTGATCGTCATCGGAACCATCCCCATCCACGCGTTCATCCTGATGTTCTTCCTGAACCGGCGCGCCTTCCGGCGGAAGAAGCGGGGCATCCACGACTGGCTCGCGGAGAAGGGCCTCGTCGAGGAGCGGAAGAAGCGCGGCGTGCGCGAACGCGGGGAGTAGGCGGCGTCCGCGATCACACCCGGCGGTCGGCCCGACCGCCACACCGGTTCTCCGTCAGTCCCCCGCCGACCACCGGAGCGTCCGTCGACCGACGAAGCGGGGGACCCGCTCACGGTAGCGCTCGTAGGCCTCGCCGTGTCGCTCCGCGAGGTACCGCTCCTCGGCGAACGGGCGCAGCAGGAGCCACCCGGCGTTGAGGAGCAAGAGCACGGTGGCGGGGAGGGAGTCGACGAGGAGGACGGCGCCGACGAGCGCCGCGACCATCCCGAGGTACTGCGGGTTGCGCGTCCGGTCGTAGAGGCCCCCGGTCTGGAGCTGGCCGCCGAGGCCGACCGACACCTCCCCGGGCAGCGCCCGGGCGCCCGCCACGGCGAGGGCGGCCCCGCCGAGACACAGCGCCACCCCCGCACCGAGCACCGGCGCCGTCCGCGGGAGGACCCACGTGTCCCAGGTGCGGAAGATCACGACGGCGAGCGCGGCGTCGAAGCAGAGGACGAGACCCCAGTTGAGCGCGAACCGCCAGTCGCGCAGGCCCGGGGGCCAGAAGCGGATCCCGGGGAGGGCGACGGTGGCGAGGAGGGCAGCCCACAGCACCGCCGCGGCCGCGACGCCAGCGCCGAACGCGACCGCGAGCACCGGGTCCATACCGCCGGCACCGGCCGCGGGCACTTAGGCGGTGCCCAATCAGTAACGCCTTTGCGACGGGGCCGCGGTCTCCCTGCCATGCGACTCGCAGGGCTCGCGAGCAACCGCGGGCGGAATCTGTTGAACGTCCACGACCGGCGCCCGGGCGGCGCCGAACTCGACGTGGTCGTCACGAACGACGCCGACGCCCCCGTCCTCGACGCCGCGGCCGAGCGGGGCGTGGCGACGGCGGCCGTCGAGCGTCGCGAGGGCGAGGCCCGCCGCGACCACGAGCGCCGGGTCCTCGACGCCCTCGCCGACCACGACGTGGACCTGGTCTGTCTCGACGGCTACATGCGCGTCCTCTCGGAGGTCTTCCTCGACGCGGCGCCGACGACGCTCAACGTCCATCCGTCACTGCTGCCGGCGTTCCCCGGGACGGACGGCGTGGGGGACGCCCTCGCGGCCGGCGTCCGGACGACTGGCTGTACCGTCCACGTCGTGACCAACGCCGTGACGGCCGCGGGCGACGTGGCCCGCGACGCCATCGACGGCGGACCCATCGTCACCCAGGAGGCCGTGCCGGTGTACGCAGACGACGACCGCGACTCGCTCGGCGACCGCGTCCTCCACGAGGGGGAGTTCCGCGCGTACCCGCGGGCGGTCCGGTGGTTCGCCGAGGGCGCCGTCGACGTCTCCGGGACCGTCGCCGCGCCGCCCGACGAGGTGGACGCGACCGTCTCGGTCGACCCCGACGTCGACGGCGCCGACCCCCATCCCGGCCGGCGCCCCATCGCCGACGACCGCGTCGAGGAACTCCGCTACGGCGAGAACCCCCACCAGTCCGCGGCGCTGTACGCCGACCCGACCTGCGAGGAGGCCAGCGTCGCCCACGCCGCGCAGGTCAGCGGCGAGAAGGGGATGTCCTACGTCAACTACCTCGACGCCGAGGGCGGCCTCGACCTCGTGAAGGAGTTCGCGGAGCCGGCGGCCGTGCTCGTCAAGCACGCCAACCCCGCGGGGTGTGCCACCGCCGACGACCTCACGGCGGCCTACGACCGCGCGCTCGCGACCGACCCCAAGAGCGCGTTCGGCGGCGTCGTCGCGCTCAACCGCGCCTGCGACGTCGCCACCGCCGAGCGCATCGTCGACTCCGTGAAGCACGGCGTCGTCGCCCCCGGCTACGAGGACGGCGCCCTCGACGTGCTCGGCGAGCGCGAGAACATGCGCGTGCTCGACGTCTCCGGCCCCCGCGGCGAGCGCGCGGTCGGCCCCGACGCGCGCTCCGTCGGCGAGGTGGACCAGCCGGTCACCGGCGGGCGCCTCGTCCAGGACCGCGACCGGCAGCGCGTCGGCCCCGACGACCTCGAGGTCGTCACCGCACGCGAACCGACCGACGAGCAGGTCGCGGGGATGTGCTTCGCGTGGCAGGTGGTCAAGCACGTCACCTCGAACGGCATCGTGTTCGCCGACGGCACGGAGACCGTCGGCCTCGGCGTCGGGCAGGTCTCGCGGGTCGACGCGGTCGAACTCGCGGCCCGGAAGGCCGCCCGCGACGCCGAGGGGAAGTCCGCCGAGGGCGCCGTGATGGCCTCGGACGCCTTCTTCCCGTTCCCGGACGGCGTCGAGGCCGCCGCGGAGGCCGGCGTCGAGGCGGTCGTCCAGCCCGGCGGGTCGATCCGCGACGACGAGGTCATCGACCGCGCGGACGACCTCGGTATCGCGATGGCGTTCACCGGCCAGCGCGCGTTCCGACACGACTGAGTACGAGCGCCCTCGACGACCATCCAGACGACCGTGCACCACTCCGACCGCCTCGACGACCGCGAGCGCGCCACCCTGCGGACCGTCGCTGACTACCAGTTCGGCGCGGGCGCCGGCGACGCGCTGTTCGACGGCCCGCTCCGCGTCACGCGCTCGCGGACCGGGCGCATCAGGCAGGTGTACGCGTTCACCGACGGGGCGGCGGAGTCGTCGGCGGACGGCGACGACGCGACCGGCGGCGGCGTCGACCACTTCGCCGACCCCGCCGCCCGCCTCGTCTCGCTCGGCCGCGACGGCCGGTTCACCGTCGGGCTGGCGGGCGGCGAGCGCCTCGTCGCCGCGCTCGAGCCCCCCGGCGCGCGCGTCGTCGTGGGCGACGAGAGCGCGCCCTTCGTCGCCGACGGCAAGAACGCGTTCGCGAAGTTCGTGCGAAACGTCGACCCCGCGGTCCGCTCGCGGGACGAGGTCGCGGTGGTCCACGCCGACGGCCGCCTCCTCGCGGTCGGCCGCGCGGAACTCGACGCCGGTGCGATGGCCGACTTCGAGACCGGGATGGCCGTGAAGGTCCGCGACGGCGTCGGGGAGGACGCGGTCGCCGACCTCGAGTCCTCCTGAACGTTCGACACAGCAGTCAAGTCCCGCGCCGCGCAGGGACGACCATGACGCGCTTCCTCGTCGCGACGGCGTCGGTCCACACCACCGCGGCGGCGTGTGACTACCTCGCCCCGCGGCTCGCCGGGGACGGGTCGGCCCCAGACGCGTCGAGCGACGGTGACGAGGTCCTCGTCCTCGCCGTCGTCGACGGCGGGGTCGACGAGCGCGACGCCGGCGACGCCACGAACGTCGCCGGCGTCCGGCTGCCGGCGACGCCCGTCGAGGTGCTGACCCGGACGGGCGACCCCGCGTCGGCGATACAGTCCGTCGCGAGCGAGCGCGACGTCGACGAGGTGGTGCTCGGGGCGCGGCGGCCGGCGACGGGCGCGGAGGGACCGCCCGCCTCCGGCCCCAACGACGGCGGGGGCCTCGGCAGCACCGCCGCGAGCCTCCTCGCCGGCGCCGACCGGCCCGTCGTCGTGCTCCCGCGCGCCACGCCCCCGGACGGCGGCGCGCGCTGAGGGCGCCTCCCCGGGCCGTGCCCCACCTCCACCCGGCGGCGCCCCGGCCGCTCCGCCCAACCCGCACGTTTTTGGCGGCGCGCGGCTGACTCCCGCGCATGTTCGGAGGCGGCGGCGGTGGGCTCAACCCCCGCAAGATGCAGCAGATGATGGAGCAGATGGGCATCGACGTGACCGAGCTCGACGCCGAGTCGGTCACCATCACGACCAGCGACGGCGAGGAGTACGTCTTCGACGCGCCGGACGTCACCCGCATGGACGCCCGCGGCCAGGAGACCTTCCAGGTCGTCGGCGACTACGAGACCCGCCAGGCGGGCGCGGGTGGTGCGGCCGGCGCCGTGGAGGCGGGCGAGGCGGCCGGAGAGGCGGCGGCCGACGAGGCGGGCGAGGCCGCCACCGAGGCCGGCGCGGACGAGGCGTCGGGGAGCGCCATCCCCGACGCCGACGTCGAGATCGTCGCCGAGCGCGCCGGCGTGACCGAGGCGGACGCGCGCGAGGCGCTGGCGGCGGTCGACGGTGACCTCGCGGCCGCGGTCGAGCGCCTCGAGTAAGTGTACCTGCTGACCCGCGGCGACCGCGCGTTCACCTGCGAGCCGGGCGACGAGGTCCACACCGACCTCGGCGTGATCGAGGTGCCCGAGGACGTGGCGAGCGGCGACGTCCTCGAGACCCACCTCGGAGAACCGTTCGCGGTCCGGGCGATGCGCGGGCCCGACCGCTTCGACCACCTCGAGCGCACCGGCGCGCCGATGCTCCCGCGGGACGTCGGCCTCGTGCTCGGGCTCACGGGTGCGGGCGCGGGCGACCGCGTTCTCGACGCCGGCACCGGCTCGGGGATCCTCGCGACGGCGCTCGGGGACGTCGGCGCGACCGTCCACACCTACGAGGTCGACCCCGGGTTCGCGGCGACCGCGCGGGAGAACGTCGAGCGGGCGGGCGTGGCCGACCGCGTCGACGTCCGGACCGGCGACGTGACCGAGGCCGCCGACGACCTCGCCGCCGCGATCCAGGCCGGGGAGACCGCGCCCTACGACGTGCTCACCCTCGACACTGGCGACGCGCCGGCGGTCGTGGAGCGTGCACCCGCCCTGCTCGCCCCCGGGGGCTACGTCGCGGCGTACACCCCCTTCGTCGAGGGCACGCGGGCGGTCCACGAGGCGGCGGTCGAGGCCGGTCTCGCCGAGGTGCGCACCCTCGAGACCGTCCAGCGCGAGATGGACTTCGACGAGCGCGGCTCGCGCCCGTCGACGGCGGGCGTCGGGCACTCGGGCTACCTCACCGTCGCACGGTCGGTGCCCGACGTCGAGGAGTGACCCGGGCGGTGCGGCGGTCGAGCGCGCCACCGGCAGTCCGCGCCGGCGCGACCGCTCCCCTCGCCGCCTCCCGAACCGCTTAACCCGCTGCCGTGGCACCCTCGGCCATGGACCCCCTCTCGCTGTCCTACCGGCCGCCGACGCCGGCGGACCCGCCGAACATCGCGCTCGTGGGCTGTGGCCAGATCACCGAGCACCACTGCGAGGCCTACCGCGACGCGGGCTGGGACGTCGTCGCGCTCTGTGACCTCGAGGTCGAGCGCGCGGAGGACCGCCGTGACGAGTTCTTCCCCGAGGCCGACGTGTACGCCGACGCCGACGAGGTATTCGCGCGCGAGGACGTCGGCGTCGTCGACCTCGCGACCCACCCGGGCCCGCGGGCGGGGCTCATGGCGGACGCCATCGCGGCGGGCAAGCACGTCCTGAGCCAGAAGCCCTTCGTGCTCGACCTCGACGCGGGCGAGGACCTCGTCGAACAGGCCGACGAGGCTGGCGTGAAGCTCGCGGTGAACCAGAACGGTCGGTGGGCCGCGAACTGGAGCTACCTCCGTGCCGCCGTCGCGGACGGCTTCGTCGGCGACGTGCTCGGCGTCCACCTCGACGCGCACTGGAACCACGACTTCATCGCCGGCCTCCCCTTCGACGACATCCGCCACGCGGTGCTGTACGACTACGCCATCCACCACTTCGACCTCGTGGCCTGCCTCCTCGACGACCCCGAGCGCGTCCACGCCTCCGTCGCGCGCTCGCCGACCCAGCAGGCCGTGCCGCCCCTGCTCGGCCAGGCCACCGTGGAGTACGAGCACGCCCAGGCGTCGCTGGTCTTCGACGGCAACACCCGCGAGGGCCAGGGCCACCGCACCTACGTCGCGGGCACGGAGGGCACCGTGGAGAGCCAGGGCCCCACCCTCGACGACCAGTCGGTCACGGTCCACCGCGACGACCGCTCGGCGAGCCCCGGCCTCGAGGGCCAGTGGTTCCCCACCGGCTTCCGGGGGACGATGGGCGAGTTGCTCTGCGCCATCGAGGAGGACCGCGAGCCGGAAAACGGCGCGCGGGACAACCTGCGCAGCCTCGAGCTCTGCTACGCCGCGGTCGCGAGCGCCGAGGACAGCGAGCCGAAGGTGCCCGGCGAGGTCCGCGAACTACGGAAGGGCGACCCCGCGGCGCTCGCGCCGGCCGGGGAGTAGGACGGCGGCCCGGCCTGCCGTGGCCGCGCAGCTCCGCGACCGCGGACTTCCTCAGTGGTCGTCCTCGCGCCACTTGCGCTCGCACTCGGTGCAGACGAAGAAGCGCGTCTCGGACTCGTCGGCCGAGCGGATCTGCTGGAGGTACCAGTACGCCCGGTCGTTGCCACACTCGGGACACGTCGCGTCGGTGGTCGGGAGGCTGGACTCCTCCTCGCCGTCCTTCTCGATCAGCTCGGTGGCCTCCTGGCCCTGGGTCACGACGTAGCTCGCCTCCGGGTCCTTCGGGGTGACCGCGTCGCACTGCGTGCACTCCCAGAGCTCGTCGGTGGCCTTCATCATCGAACCGCACTCGTCACAGAACTCCATCCGTTGGCACCCCTAGCCGGTCGCCCGTGTTGAGTGTTGCTGAACGGTGCGCTCACCGCACACGCCGCGTCGCCCCGCCACCACGGGCGCGACGCGGCCCCCGATTATCTGGAACATCTGGAAACGACCCGGTTCCATTTATGCGCCGGGCGCCCAGACCACCGTACCCGACGGAGACACCATGATCACGGACGCGCGGGTACTCAGGGAGGGGTTCGTGCCGGGGGAGGTCGTCCACCGCGACCAGGAGGTGAACCACCTCTCGACGGTCCTCGAGCCGCTGACCCGCGGCGAGCCCGCGGAGACGGCGCTCGTGACGGGCCCCAGCGGCGCGGGCAAGACCTGCGTCTCGCGGTTCACCGTCGACCGGCTGCGCGAGGCCCACCTCGACGTGCGGGCGCAGTACGTCAACTGCTGGCAGAACTTCTCGCGGTTCCGGGTGCTGTACCGCGTGCTCGAGGGGCTCGGCCGGGCGGTGGACGTCCACCGGCAGTCCACGCCGCGGGACGAGCTGCTCGAGCGCCTGCGGGACGACGACGGCCCGCCCTGCGTCGTCGTCCTCGACGAGGCCGACCAGCTCGAGGACACCGGCGTGCTCTACGACCTCCACCGGCTCCCCGGCTTCTCGATGGTGCTCATCGCGAACCGCGAGGCCGCGGTGTTCGCGGGCGCCGACGAGCGCCTCGAGAGCCGGCTCACCGGCAGCGAGCGCGTGCCCTTCGACCGCTACGGCCTCGACGAGCTGGTGGGCATCCTCGCGGCGCGGGCCGAGCGGGGACTCGTCCCGGGCGCCGTCGACCGGGCCGAACTGGAGACCATCGCCGACGCCGCGGCGGGCGACGCGCGCGTGGCCATCAGCGTCCTCCGGAGCGCCGCGCGCGCCGCGGAGCGCGAGGGCCGCGAGCGCATCACCGACGACGTCGTGGCCGACGCCGTGCCCCGCGGGCGCGAGGCGGTGCACCGGAAGAACCTCGACGCGCTCACGAGCCACCAGCGCGCGCTCTACGACATCGTCGCCGAGCGCGGGCGGATCGAGCCCAGCGACCTCTACGAGGCGTACCGCGAGCGCGTCGACGACCCCAAGACCGACCGCACGGTGCGCAACTACCTCCAGAAGCTCGCGCAGTACGACCTCCTCGAGGCCGAGGGCCAGAGCCGCGACCGGGTGTACGCGGTGCCCGACGACGCCCCGACGCCGGAGGCCTGAGCTCGACCCGGCGGGGGCGCGGCGCCGGTCGCCGCCGGCGAACCGCGCCCGGCCGACGGCCGCACTCAGGTGTCGGCGTAGAACCGCGCGAGCCCGCAGTCCGGGCAGACGTAGCAGGTGAGGTACGACCCCTTGAGGTCGAGCGCCCCGAGGAGGCCACCGCCGGCGCCGATGCGGATACCGTCGCCGCGGTACGACGTCTTGTGGGCGGTCTCCTCCATCGCCACCGCGCAGTCGGGACAGGTCGGCACGGACTGACGTGCCGGCGTACCCACATAACTGCAGGGGTCGCCCCCGCCAGTTACGGCGCCGGCCCGCGAGCGTCGCCCATGACCATCGCCGTCGTCGGCGTCGACCGGGGCACCATCGAAAGCGACGCGAACTACCACCTCGAGGCCCACACGGTCGCGAGCGCGAGCGACCCCGACCCCCCGGCGACGATGCTCGAGACGCCGGTGTACAACCTCGTCGTCGACCACCCCGAGGCGACCGTCCTGTGGGACACGGGCTCGCACCCGGAGGCGGGCGAGGGGTACTGGCCGGAGCCGCTATACGACGCCTTCGCGCACGTCGACGCCGCCGAGCACCGCCTCGCCGACGACCTCGCCGCGGCGGGGTACGACCTCGCCGATATCGACAGCGTGGTCGCGAGCCACCTCCACGTCGACCACGCGGGCGGGCTGCACAACTTTGCGGGGACCGACACGCCCGTCTACGTCCACGCCGACGAGCTGCAGTTCGCGTACTACAGCGCGGTCACCGACGAGGGGAGCGCGGGCTACCTCCAGGCCGACTTCGACCGCGACCTGAACTGGCGGGTGGTCCACCGCGACCGCCACACGCTGCTTGACGGCGTCGAGCTGGTCCGCCTCCCCGGGCACGCGCCGGGACTGCTCGGGCTGGTGGTCCACCGCGAGGACGGGACGCTCGTGGCCGCCGGCGACCAGTGCGAGGTCGCGGCCCACCACGAGGGCCACCCGCAGGGCGCCGGGCTGCTGTGGGACCGCCAGGCGTGGCGCGAGAGCCTCGAGACGGTCCGCGAGCTGGAGCGGCGTCACGACGCGACGGTGCTCTACGGCCACGACCCCGACCAGCTCGAGCGCATCCTCGCGGGGTGGGACTGAGGGACCGCGGGAGCGGCTCAAAGCGGGGTTTCAGTCACGGCGGGACTATCGGGCGCGAGCGGCCCACCTCGTCCGCATGGAGCGCCGCGCCCTCCTCGCCGCCCTCGCCGGGAGCGCACTCGCCGGGTGCGGAACCGGCGGTGGCGACCCCGGCGCCGACGGGACGACGCCGCCACCGACGGACGGGACGACCGTGACGGACGAGACGACCGCGGTGCCGCCGGCACCGACCGGCTCCGTCGCGCCGGACTCCACGCCGACGTCTGCCTGGGGGTCGACGCCGACCGCCGGTCCACCGGTCGACCCCGCGCTGCCGCGCACCGTCGCGCTCGCGGGCGTCGACGACGCCGCGCTCCGGGCGCGCGCCGGCGTCGCGGCGACCGTGACGGTCCCGGACCGCGAGGTCGCGGCCGGCGACACCGCCACCGTCGCCGTCCGGCTGGAGACCACGACGGCCGCCGGGCG
>JBDGTC010000005.1:0-2520 GCA_042217215.1 Halobacteriaceae archaeon | reverse complement strand
TCCCGCTCGACGAAGGCGGGTACGTCGCCGTCCCCGCCGGGCGGTCGCTCACGTACCGACAGCACCACTGCGGCCGGAACGAGTGGCGCGCCCGCACCGACGGCCACGACCTCCTCCTGCTCCCGGCCGCGGGAGACTGGGTCGCCGGGGGCGCCGACTGCCCGGTCGTGGAGTCGCCGAGCCTCCACTGTGGCATCCCGGTCGTGACGGACACGGTGACCGTCCCCGGGTCGGGAGCGCTGACCTGGCGCTACGACGTCGTCGTCCCGGACGACGGGGACGCCTGCGTGGTCCCCGGCCGGTACCGGTTCGCCCGGGCGTTCACCACCGCCGGCGGCGACGCGTCGGCGACGCTCCGCTTCGACCTCGTCGTGACCGCGTGAGGGCTGGGCGACCGGCGACGACCGGGAGAGGACCGGCGACGACCGGCGACGACCGGGTCTGGAAACGGCGACGTGGACGCCCCTCCCGCGTCAGCCGCTCGTCAGACGCTGACGCGAGGCGTGCGCTGCGGCGCGACGGCGCGGCGCGGCGTCGCGGCCGGTCGACGGGCGGGGGCCGCGGCAGTTCTGGAACGGCCCCGGCACCGCCTATCCACCCGGCGGCCCACCGTCGGGACATGCACCGCACCACCGACGCCCTCGCCGGCGTCGACACCGCGACCGGCCACACCACCGGCGACGCACCTGCCGTGGACACCGCCGCGGGGCCCGACGCGCCACCGGAGCTGCCCGACCTCGAGCCCGGCGTGACGCTGCTCGCGGCCGACGAGCGCACGCGGCACGCGCTCCACGCGCTGGTCGTCGACGCCGTCCTCCGGGACGGCGCGACCGCGCGGTGGGTCGACGCGCGCGGCCACGCCAGCACCCGCCCGCTGGTCTCGCTCGCGCCAGGGCCCCGCGCCCTCGAGCGCGTCCACGTCGCGCGGGGGTTCACCCCGTTCCAGCACTACAGCGTCGTCGAGACGCTGGTGGCCCGGGCCGACGCGCTCGACCCCGGGCTCGTCGTCGCGCCCGCCGTCGACGCCATGTACCGCGCCGACGAGGTCCGGACCGCGGAGGGCCGGGAGATGCTCGCGCGCGTCCTCGCGGCGCTCTCGGGGCTGGCGCGCCGGCGCGACGTGCCCGTGCTCTGCACCCGGGCCAGCGACGACGAGTTCGCCGAACCGGTCGCGAACGCGGCCGACGCGACCCTCGAGTGCACGTGGACGAGCCAGGGGCCACGTTTCGCCGGGAGCGACTTCGAGACGCTGGTCTACCCCGTCGGCGGGGGACAGCTCCAGACCACGCTGGCGTACTGGGAGCGGGTGCTCGACGCCCGCGCCGCGGCGGCCGCCGGGGAACCGGCGGCGCGAGGCCGACCGAAGGGGGACCGCGGAACGGGCGAGCGGCGCAGCCCCGAGCCGGCCACGGCGACAGCCCCGGACCCCCGGCGCGCTGGCCGCACGGGCTCCGCGGCCCCGACCCGGGAGGTGACCGCCCGTGGGGCGGACTAACCCGACGTACCGCGACGCGCTGCGCGCGCTCGAGCAGCGGTGGGGCGACTACCGCCGCGGGCTGCGCCGGCGCGACAAGGCCCACTTCGACCGGCTGTTCGAGCACGCCCGCGCGCACGCCGACGCCGCGAGCTACCTCAACCACGAGGACCCGGTCCGGCCGCTCCTGGTCTCGGTCGCGCTCGCCCAGGAGGCCGAGCGGACGGCCCTCGAGGCGGAGGTCGGGGCGCTGACCGAGCGCGTCGAGTCCCTCGAGGGACAGGTGGAGTCGCTCGCGGGAGCGGTGGAGACGCGCGCGGAGGAGGTGGAGGCGCTCGCCGAGCGGGTGGCGGCCCTCGAGCGAGCGCTCGCGGACGGCGAGCCGGCGCGCGGGGACGACAGCGAGACACGCGGGGACGGCGAGCCGACGCGGGAGGACCGGGAGGCGGCGGAGCGCCGCGAGGCGCCGCCCGGCGCGCCGCGCGCGAGCGACTAGATGCCGTTCACCGTCGACCACCGCGCCGACGACGTGCTCGCGTGGACCGCGACGGCCGGCGGCGCCACCGCCGAACGGGTCACCGACTACGCGCCGACCATCGCGGTCGAGGCCGCGGACGGACCCCTCGCCGAGGTCGAGTCCTTCCTCGCGAGCCACCCCCGCGTGGTGGCCACCCGCGTCGAGTCGTGGCGGCCGGGGTTCCGCGCCGACCCGGAGTCCGTGGTCCGCGCCGACCTCGCACACGTCGACGACGTGCGCCGGGTGGCGTGGGCGGTCCGCGACCGGGGCCCGCCGGGTGCGTTCCGGTGTCACGACGTGGACCTCTTGCCGGAGTTCCGGTTCTGCCTCGAGCGGGGGCACTCGCCCGTCCCCGCGGGCCCGCTGCGCGCGCTGTCGGTGTCGGCCGAGCCACTCGACCTGCGCGAGGCGCCGCTGACGTCGGTGACCCTCGGCGGGGGGCGCGTGGTGCCGACGGCGGCGGTCGCCGCCGACGCGAGCCACACCGCGCCGGGGCTGCCGGAGCCGCCGAGCGGTGCCGACCGGGCGG
>JBDGTC010000090.1:0-42686 GCA_042217215.1 Halobacteriaceae archaeon | reverse complement strand
CACCGCCAGCAACGCGATGGTCAGGGCACCCACGCTGTCGCGACTCAATGCCATGGGACTGTGACAGGGATGACCGAATTTAGTTCTTCTCTTTCGGTACCGGCCGCCGCGCGGCCGTCAGCCGGTCTCGGCCCGGTCATGAATCGAAGCCCTTGAAGGCGTCGAAGCGGCGGAAGCCGTAGGGCGCGTCGGGGGCGAACTCCCACGGCGTGGTGCGTGCGGCCATCGTCCCCGTGGACATCGCGAAGTCGGTGTTCCCGGTCACGCCGTTCCAGTTGTTGATGGAACCCTGAATCTTCAGGAGGAACGGGTTGTTCTTGAAGTCCCGCTGGAAGAACGTGTCGAAGTGGACGCCGGCCGGGAGGACCGGCGCGTCATCCTGGGGGTTGATGACGTCCCGAATGGCGCGGCTGAGGTAGACGCCGGTCTGGTAGTCCTCCCCGGCCGAGACCGCACAGAGGAACGGGACCATGATGGCCTCGTTGACGTACGCGGAGTGGAGCGTGGGCTTCTCGCCGTCGAAGAAGTACTTCCAGGCCTGCGGGAACGGCGCGCGCATCGAGGGGCCGCCCTCCGAGGCGGTCGGGGTGCCTCTCCCCTCCTCCATCCAGACGGTCGTCGGGGCGACGGCGATGTCGCCGGCGACGTCCGAGGAGACCTGGTCCGGCATCGACCGCATGTGGAGCCGGTCGACCATGGCGACGGGGGTGTCACCGAAGTCCGCGTAGTACTCCGAGAGGACCTGCTTGCCGACGCCCGGGCTCGCCGCGAGCACGAGGACGCCGGGGTCGTTCCCGACCGCGGCCTCGATCTGTGACGTGTAGGAGTCCGCCGAGAGGGGGAGCGCGTGCTCGCCGGTGAGCGAGAGCTGTCTGGGCTCGAAGGCCGTCTTGAGGCCACTCACGACGCCGTTCCCGTAGAGGTTGTCCTCGTAGAGGATGGCGGCGTCGCCGACCCGCGCCAGGGCGAGCGGCTGGGCGAACCCCGTCCCGAGGCCGTCGGTGGTCGGGGCGATGGAGTAGAGCATCTGGGTCGGCTCGTCGAAGTTCTTGTGTTTGACGTGGTCGTCCATGTTGAGGACGTCGACGGAGGCACAGAACGGCGAGATGCCCATCACCTTGTTCTCGGTGAGGACGTCGATGACGGCTTTCGTGGCCTCGTCGGAGGCCGGCCCGACGATGGCGGGGAAGCCCTCGTCGACGAGTTCCTGGGCCGCACGCACCGCGTCCTCGGGGGTGCCGTCCGTGTCCTTCACCGGCATGTTGAGCGTGTGGGACGTCGGGATGGCGTCGATGTGCTCGACGGTGAAGTCCCGCGTCTTCTTCATGGCGTCACCGAGGGCGGACAGGTTGCCCTGGGTGGGGCGGATCATGCCGACGTTGATCTGGAAGCCCTTCGGGGACTCGGTGAGGGTCGGCGTCCCCTGTTCCGTGCTGTTGTTGGGGCCGCTGTCGCCGCCGTCGCCGCTACAGCCAGCGAGGCCGGCCAGACCGGCAGCACCCATGCCGAGCACCGTTCGCCGCGGAATCCGCTGGGGCATACTCCTGTAACCTCCATGGTCGTTAATAAAACTGTCCCTCCGGGGCCGGCGGCGGGCGGCGACCGGCCGGGACACTCGACCGCTCTCGGTTATTTCACGTCTCCCGTGAAGGACGGTGAAATCTGCGACAGAAGCCTCCTACCCGGTACTTCTGCGGGAGAAGCACTGACCAGCTCCCGGATACGTCGCGGGGCACGACCGCGGCGTCGCGTCGGGGACGCACCCGGCGTGACGGCCCCGGCCCGAAGGCCTATAAGTCGGTGCCGCGGCGGTCGGTCCGGTCGGGGGTCGCCCGCTTCAGTCGCCGAAATCGTAGCGGGTCTCGACGCCGTCGGGCGAGACGACGACGCGCCCGCCGACGGCGACGTCCCGAAACGTCCGCTCCGTGCCGTCGGGCCAGCGGACAGTGACGTCGACGGTGGAGGCGTTCCCGACGCCGACGTGGACCAGCCGCGAGTCCTGGGAGAGGAAGTCGGTGCGCGCGTGGACGCGCCGCTCGACGCTGCCGTTCGGGAGCGTGGGGGCCGCGACGGTTACGGTGGCCCCGAGCGCGCCGGCGGGCGAGCCGCCGGGGCCGAGGACCCGCACCTGGACCGCCCGCCCGCGGTCCATCCGGTTCTCGAAGAGCCGGTACTCCCCGGTGGTGGCGACGGCCAGATCGAGCCGGCCGTCGCGGTCGAAGTCGAGTCGCGCCACGCCGCGGCTGTTCAGCTGGGGGAAGCCCGAGGCCTGCGCGCTGACCCCCGTGAACGTCTGCCCGGCGCGCGCGTACAGGACCGGGTAGTGGTAGAACTCGTGGCTGTTGAGCCGTCGCTTCTCCGCGTCGGTGAAGTAGACGTCGCGGCGCTCGAAGGACATGTTCCGGGTGGTGTGGAAGAGGTCCTGGTCGCCGTCGTTGTCGAGGTCGGCGATCACCGCGGCCCACCCCCACCCGCCGACGTTGATACCGTACTGGTCGCCGCGCATCACGAACGTGCCGTTACCGTGGTTGGCGATGAGGTTGTTCCCGCGGGCCTTCAGCAGGAGCCCGGCGTTGATCTGGCGCATGGCCCACTTCGGGTAGAAGATGTTCGTGACGAACACGTCGAGCCGGCCGTCGCGGGTGACGTCGGCGACCTCGGAGGACATCCCGTTCCGGTTCGTGCGCTCGGGGAGCAACACCTGCCGGAAGGTGCCGTCGCCCTGATTGACGTACAGGACGTCGTAGTTGATGTCGTTGGCCTGGTGGATGTCCGGCAGGCCGTCGCCCGTGAGGTCGACGAACGACGCCGCGAGCGTCCACCGCGCGCCCCGGATGCCCGCCGCGGTCGCGTTCACGTGCTCGAAGTCGCCACACGTCCCGCGGTAGAGGTGGTCGGGGTTCCCGTTGTCCTCGTTCACCGGGACCGAGTAGTTGCCCGACCCGTACCCCTCGGGCAGGCGCTTCGTCCAGTTGCCGTACTGGTAGACGAAGAGGTCGAGACAGCCGTCCCGGTCGTAGTCGGCCGTGGTCGCGCCCCACGCGAGCGGGAGCGAGTCCTCGAAGGCATCGGCGTGTTCGAAGGCGCCACCGACGTTCTCGAGCAACTGGGGCGCCCGGCCGTCCGCCAGGAACAGGAGGTCCTGGTCGCCGTCCCCGTCGTGGTCGAGGAAGAGCGCGGAGCGCACCTCGCCGGCGATCGGCGGGAGCGCGCCGGACCGCACGAACGACCCGCCGGTGTTCCGGAACAGTACCGGGTGCTCGCCGCCGACGGCGAGGAGGTCCTGCCACCCGTCGCCGTCGTAGTCGGCGGTGTAGACGCCCGCGTTGGTCGTCCGCATCATCCCGCCCGTCGCCGACACCTCGTACTCGTAGTCGAACCCGGCCTCGGCGGGCGCGAAGTCGAACGTGCCGGCGCGCCCGACCGACCGGTTCTCCGCCGCGAGCATCGGGTCGGTGGGATAGGACGTCGACGGGGCGAGTGCGCTCTGTGCGGCGCCGGCGGCCAGGAACAGCCCGCCGTACAGCGAGTACCCGACCAGGAGGACGGCTGCGAGCACGACGGCCTCGCGTCGCATGTGCCCGTCCCGACGGTGCAGAGACGTATAGCCCCTTCGCACGGGCCGCCGGACCGAACGGAGCGACGGCTACGGGGCGAGAAGAGAAGCGAGGATGGAGGCGGCGCGCGTTACTCGACGGTCGGGACCGGGACCTGGTCGAGGAGGTCGCCGACGACCTCGTCCTTCGCGACGTCGTTGACCTGGGCCTCGGCGGTGAGGACGAGGCGGTGGGCCATCACCGGGCGCGCGATGTCCTTCACGTCGTCGGGGGTCACGTACTCGCGACCCTCGATGACGGCGCGGGCGCGGGACGCCTCGAAGAGGCGCTGGGTCCCGCGCGGGGAGATGCCGACGCGGACGCGGTGGTCCTCGCGGGAGGCCTGCGAGAGGTCGACGAGGTAGGAGAGCACGTCCTCGTGAACCTCGACGGTCTCCGGGACGTCCTGCAGCCCGAGGACCTCGCCCTCCTCGAGGACGCGGCCCGCGGTGGGGGCCTGCTCCTTGCGGCCGGCGCGGCGCTCGAGGAGCAGTTTCTCGCCCTCGGCGTCGGGGTAGCCCAGGGAGCTCTTGGCGAGGAAGCGGTCGACCTGTGCCTCGGGGAGCGGGAAGGTCCCCTCCTGCTCGACCGGGTTCTGCGTCGCGATGACGAAGAACGGCTCCGGGAGCTGGCGGGTCTCGTTCTCGACGGTGACCTGCTTCTCGCCCATGGCCTCGAGCATCGCCGCCTGCGTCTTCGGCGGCGCGCGGTTGATCTCGTCGGCCAGCACGATGTTCGAGAAGATGGGGCCCTTGTTGAACTCGAACTCGCGCTCCTTCTCGTTGAAGATGTGCGTCCCCGTCACGTCGGCCGGCAGCAGGTCCGGCGTGAACTGGATGCGGGAGAAGGACAGCCCCAGCGCGTTGGCGAAACTCCGCGCCGTCAGCGTCTTCCCCGTGCCCGGCACGTCCTCGAGGAGGACGTGACCGCGGCCCAGGACACCCATCAGGACGGTCTCGAAGAACTCGCGGTCGCCGATGACCGCTGCCTCGATCTCCTCCAGAATGTCGTCACACCGCGCACTCGCATCCTCGATCGTCAGTTCGGCGGTTCCCATGGCTCTGAGACGGGTATGCACACTAATAGGCCTGACGGTATCGCCGGTCGGCCGATCGCAAGACGGCGGCGAGGTCTGGGGGTTGGTTCCAGGGGGCACGGTCGGCTCGCGGTCGCCTCGGACGGGTGGCCCTCGCCGGCGGGGTCGGCCGGTGGCTCAGCCGAGTTCGGCGCGCGCGAAGCGCACGTACCCGGCGAGCGGCGCGAGCACCGACCAGCCGACGAGGACGGCCACGGCGAACCACCCGGTGAGGTACGCGGGCCGGGCCGCGCCGAGGCCGGTCTTCAGGGTCGGGAGCGCCGCGGTGACGGCGGCGGTGTACGCGTTCGCGGGGTTGAGCCGCGAGAGGAGGAGGTACCAGTCCGGCGGGACGTCGTTCCCCGGGAACGACCCGAACGCCACGAAGTACAGCCCCGCCGGGAGGAGGTCCCACGCGAACAGGAAGCAGACGAACGCGCCGACCAGCACCGTGACGGCCCGGGCGGCGGAGCCACTCGCCAGCGACACGCCGACCGCCAGCGCGCCGACGGCGACCCCGAGGAGCACGGTGAGCGCCCCGACGGCCAGGAACTGCCGCGGAGACCACGCCGCGTACCGGACCGCGGTGGCGAGACCGGCGACGGCGAGGCCCGCGGCAGTCGCGGCCGCCACCGCGCCGGTCCGCGAGACCAGGGCGCCCGCGGCCACGGCCCGCCGGTCGAGCGAGAGCCCCAGGAGGAGGGCGAGCCGTCCGGCCTCGCGGTGTCGCACCACCGCGCCGTACCCGGTCACGAGCGCGGCGGCCGGGACGAGCCACCGGGCGAGCGTCGCCAGATACACGAGCGAGGTGTCGGCGGCCGGACGCGCCGCCACGACCGGGTACGCCACGACGACGCCGCCGAGTCCCGCCACCGTCAGGGCGGGGAGGAGCCACCCCAGCCGCGAGCGGGCGAGGTCGCGGGCGTCGTGACGGGCGACGAGGCGCCAGCTCACGTCGGCGACCCCGCCTCCCCGCGGACGTGTTCGACGAACGCTGCCTCCAGCGATGGGTCGTCGAGGCTCGCCGACGCGACGTCGGGGTGGTCCGCGATGGCCACGAGCACCGACAGCTCCGCCGAGGGGACGCACCTCGCGACGAGTCGCCCGTCCGTCCGATCTGCGACGCGGACCGACTCGACCCCGCGCACCCCGGCCGCGGCCGCCCGCGCCGCGTCGACGTCACCGCGCACCGCGAGCCCGAGGCGAGCCGTGGGTCCCCCCGTGTGGCCCGACCGCTCGGCGACGAGGCGACCGTCGCGGAGGAGCCCCACGCGGTCACACACCGCCTCGGCGTGGCCGAAGTCGTGGGTCGAGAACAGCACCGTCGTCCCGCGCGAGCGCTCCGCGCGGAGCACCCGCCGCACCGCGAGGGCGGCGAGCGGGTCCACGCCGGCGAACGGCTCGTCGAGGACCAGCAGGTCGGGGTCACCGGCGAGCGCCATCGCGAGGATCAGGCGCTTCACCATGCCGGCGGAGTAGCCGCCAGCCCGGCGGTCGGCGGCGCCGCGGAGCCCGACGCGCTCGAGGAACGCGGCGGGGTCCGTCGTCGCGGCGTCGACGCCGGGCTCGCCGGCACTTCCGCCGTCGGGGGATGCGTCCCCGCCGGGCCCCGCCGCTGCCGCCGCGAAGGCCACGTGCTCGGCTCCCGTGAACCGCTCCCACACCCCGTAGCCCTCGGGCACCACGCCGACCCGCTCCGCGTGCGCGCCGGGCGGGTCGCCGAAGACGCGGACCGTCCCGGCCGTGGGACGAGCGTACCCGAGCACCGCGTGCAGGGCGGTGGTCTTCCCGGAGCCGTTCGGTCCGACGAGCCCGTGGATCTCGCCCGCGTCGACGGCGAGGTCGAGGCCGCCGAGTGCGACCGCCTCGCCGTAGCGCTTCGTCACCCCGTTTGCCTCGACGACCGGCATGCCCAGGGGTCACCTCCGACCCGCCATGACCGCCGGGACCGGATATGCGGGGGCTTGATGCCGACCGGCGCGCCCTCGCCCCGTGGCCGCCGGCCCAGTCCGGACCCGGGCCCGCCCGCGACGGGGCGTGCCCGGCCGTTAACAAAGCCCCCGATACCGCGGTCCAGGACTCACGGACGGGCGGCCGCTGAACCGGGCATGCGCGAGGGATACCTCGTCGTCGCCGGGCTCGCGGTGGCACTCCTCGGCGCGGCGGCCGCGATGGGGCTGATGGCGCCGGCAGGCGGGACGGCCGGGCTGACCTTCGCGGACGTGGCCGACGACGTCGGACTGGAGTACACCGGTGTCGGCAGCGGCATCAGCAACACGAACGCGGGCGTCTACGTGGCGGACTACGACCGCGACGGGTGGCAGGACGTGCTCGCCGTCGGCGGGAGGCGGCCGGTCCTGTTCGAGAACCGTGGCGGCCGGTTCGTCCGCTCCGGCGACCTGCCGCCGCTCGACGCGCGGCGGATCCACGGCGTCCTCTTCGTCGACTACGACGCCGACGGGTGGCGCGACCTCCTGGTCCTCGTCGACCCGGGTGTGCCGCGGGGCGACTACACGCCGCCGAACACCAGCACGGGCGGAGGCGGCACGGCGACGAACGCGACGACCGGCTCCGGCCACCGGCGCAGCGCCCACCCGATACTGCTCCACAACGACGGCGGGACCTTCAGCGTCGACGACGTGCTCGAGAACGTGTCGCTCCAGCGGTGGCCCATCGGGGCGACCGCGGGCGACTACAACCGCGACGGCTGCCCGGACGCCTTCGTCTACCAGGACGGCGACTGGGCCGACCGCACGCCCGTCGGGTACCACGACCCGTCGAGCGTCGGGAACGTCACCGACGACAACGGCGAGCCGAACATCCTCCTCCGCGGGACCTGCGAGGGGTTCGAGCGGGTGAACGGGACGACGGCCGGAATCACCGGCGAGCGGTGGAGCCTCGCCGCCTCGATGGTCGACTTCACGGGCGACGGCTGGCCCGACATCCACGTCGCGAACGACTACAACGAGGACTACCTCTACGTAAACCAGCGGAACGGAACCTTCCGACCCACGCGACTCGGCGACGAGACCGACCGCAACGGGATGTCCTCGGAGGTGGCGGACGTGAACGGCGACGGCCGCCTCGACGTGTTCGTGACGAACATCGGCGACCCGATGGACGGCGGCGACGTCGCGCGGGACACGGGCGGCCTCTTCCTCCGGAAGGCCCGCCACGACAGCCCTCGCCACCGCGGGAACACCTTGCTGCTCAACCGCGGCAACGGCACCTTCGTGAACCGGGCGTCGGCGTACGGCGTCCGGCAGTCCCCGGCGCTGTGGGGCTGGGCCGCGGTCATCGCCGACCTCGACGACGATGGCGACCGCGACCTCGTCCACACGAACAACGAGAAGTCCTCGATCACGTCGAACGGGGGACAGCTCCGGTTCACCCGGCGAGACACGCCGCTCGCGGTCTGGGAGGGCACCGGCGACGGGTTCACCGCCGTCGCAGCGTCGGCGGCCGGCTTCGACAGGATGAACGGCCGCGGCGTGGCGCAACTCGACTACGACCGCGACGGCGACCTCGACCTCGTGGTCGCGGACGACGGCGACGCCTACGCCCTCTACGAAAACCGCGGCGCCCCGGGCAACAGTCTCCAGGTGACCGTCGCGAGTGGCGAGGACGACGCGACGACGCTGGGGGCCCGCGTCACTACCGTCGTCGACGGCGAGTCCACGTTGCGGGTCGCGAACGCGCGCGCCGACTTCCTCTCCCAGGAGTCCCGCGTCCTGCACGTCGGCCTCGGCGAGGACGAAGTCGTGGACCGGCTCCGGGTGGTCTGGCCGGACGGCACGACGCGCGTGTTCAGGGACGTGGCCGCCGGGCACGTGGTCGTCCACCCGGACGGTGCAGTCGAGCGCGTCCCCCGGCCCAGTGCGCCCGCCGCGCTCGGGTGGCACTCCGTCGCTGCGGCGGGGGAACCGTGACCCCCGATGGTGGCGCCCCGACCCGGCGCGACGTACTCCGGCGCGTCGGTGCCGCGGGCGGGGTCGCGGGGCTCGGCGGCGCGACCGGCTGTGGCGCGGTGAGGACACTGACGGGCGGCCCGGAGCCGGTCGACGTGGCGGCGGTGCGTGAGCGGACGGCGCCACTCGATCGCTACCGCGACGTGTCCGCGGCGCTCGCGGACGGGTACCGCACCGTCCACCGGTACGTGGGCAGCACCGACGAGGCGACGCTCCGCCTCGGGACGCCGCTGTACCGGCCCGAGCGCGCGTCCACGACCGACCTCGACCCGGCCCGGCCGGCGGTGCTGTTCTACGATCTCGCCTCCGACGGCACCTACCACCTGGCCGGCGTGGAGTGGCGGGTCCCCGCGGAGGCCGTCGACGCCGCGCCGGCACTCTTCGGTCGGCGCTTTCACGCCCCCGCCGCCGACCACGGACTGGGTATCAGCCACTACGGCCTCCACGCCTGGCTCTACGCCGACAATCCGGCCGGCACCTTCGCGGTGTCGAACCGCGGTCTCGAGCCGCCGCCCTTCGCCGACCGGCTCCGCCGCGTGCGCGAGCGCCTCTCGCAGTACGTCGTCGGCTCGGCGGCCGTCGAGGCGGGCTATCGCAACACCGAGCACTGCGTCGCCCTCGGCGACGGCCACTACGGGGTGCCCTTCGTGCGCGAGGGCACCGCCACCACGGGCGGCACCGATCCGACCGCCCCGCCGGTGCTCCTCTACGTGATGGGCTCGAACTGGTCGTACGTGCTCGCGGGCGCCGAGTGGTGGGTGCCCGCGGGAGCCGTCGACGCCGCACCGACGCTGTTCGGCCAGCGCTTCCACGCCCCCGCGGACGGCCACGTGGACGCACGTGGTGACGCCGCCGACAGTGACGCCGCCGACGCCCGCTCCCCCGCGGCCGCCCAGCCGCGCCACTACGGCCTGCACGCGTGGCTGTTCCGGGTCAATCCCCGGGGCCTGTTCGCCCGCTCGAACCCGGCCCTGGAGTGCTGAGGACCGCGACGCCGCGGTCGGCCGACCCGTTCACCCGGCGAGGTCGACCCGGTTGCGCACGCCCTCGGGCGTCACGACGAGTCGCGTGTCGGCCGGTACGTCACCGATCGAGAGACTCGCACCGCCCCGCCACGTCACGGTCACGTCGGCCGACGTGGCGTTCCCGATGCCGACGTGGACGAGCCGCGAGTCCTGGGAGAGGAAGTCGGAGCGCGCGTGGACGAGGCGGGTCTGAGTGACGTTCGCCGCCGCGACCGAGACCGTCGCACCGTAGGCGCCCGCGAGCGAGCCGTCCCGACCCAGCACGCGCACCTGCACGGCGTCGCGCCGCCGCTCGCGGTTCTCGTAGAGGGCGTACGGGACGGTGGCGTTCGGCGTGGCGTCGTGGGGGAGCGCGACGGCCACCGCGAGGTCGAGGTCGCCGTCGCGGTCGTAGTCCAGGCGGGCGACGCCGCGTCCGTTCGTCGGTCCGAACCCGGAGCTGGCGGCGTGGACGCGCGTGAAGTGTGCCGGACCGGTGCGTGACCAGACCCGGGGGTACCGGTACTCGGCCCGGCGCTCGAGGCGCCGGATCTGCCCGGGATCGAACTGCGCCGCCCGCGAGTCGAACTCGACGGTTCGGGTCGTGTGGAAGAGGTCTTCGTCGCCGTCGTTGTCGAAGTCGGCGATGACCGCGGCCCACCCCCACCCGCCGGCGTTGACGCCGTACTGCTCGCCGCGGAGGACGAACGTCCCGTTCCCGTGGGCACTGATCAGGTTGTTCCCGCGAGCCTTCGCGAGCAGGCCGGCGTCGATCTCGCGCATCGCCCACCGTGGATAGTGGATGTTCGTGACGAACACGTCGAGGCGGCCGTCGCCGGTGACGTCGGCCACCTCCGAGGACATTCCGTTGCGGTTCGTGCGCTCGGGGAGCACCACCTGCCGGAAGGTGCCGTCGCCCTCGTTGACCCAGACGACGTCGTGGTTGATGTCGTTGGCCTCGTGGACGTCCGGCAGGCCGTCACCCGTGAGGTCGACGAACGACGCCGCGAGCGTCCACCGCGCACCGCGGAAGCCCGAGCGCTCGGGGGGCACCCGCTCGAAGCCATCGCAGGTGCCGCGGTAGAGGACCGTGGGCGCACCGTTGTCGCCGTTCACCGGTGCCGAGTAGTTGTGAAAGCCCATCGGGAGCCGCCGGTCCCAGTCGCCGGCCTGGGTGACGACGACGTCCGGGCAGCCGTCGCCGTCCGCGTCGGCGGCCGTCGCGCCGAAAGGCGACCCCGCGAGCGGGCGATCGAACGTCGCCGTCCGCTCGTACGTGCCGCCGACGTTCTCCAGCAGTAGCGGGGCACGGTGGTCGGCGAGGAGGAGGAGGTCGGGGTCGCCGTCGACGTCGTAATCGACGAAGAGCGCGGACCGGACGGCGCCGGCCCACGGCCCGAGCGGGGGCAAGGCGTCGGCGCGCTGGAACGACCCGCCGGCGTTCCGGAACAGCACCGGCCGCTCGCCGCCGACCGCGAGGAGGTCGGTCCACCCGTCCCGGTCGTAGTCGGCCGCGTACACCCCCGCGTTGCTGAGGACGCGCATGTGGCCACCACCGGGCCCGGGCGCGTCCCGGTAGTCGAAGCCGGCGTCGACGCGGGCGAAGGCAAAGCCCGCGGTGCGGCCCGGGCTCACGCCGACGCGGTCGGTCTCGCCGACCGTCCAGGGCGGCACGGAGGTGACCTCGCCGCCCCCGGCCAGCGCGCCGTCGACGGCCACCGCCGCGAGGGCGAGACCCCCGTACGCGGCGTAGCCCGCGAGGAGGACGGCGAGGAGGACCGCCCACGCCGGGGCCGCGGCTCGCCCGCCGTCGCTTCGCTCCCGGTGCATCCACGTCGGCAACGTCGCCCGGTGTCCGTCACTCTCGGCCCCGGATTTCGGGGGCGTTTACCCGCCGTCGCGGGGTCGCACCGCTCGAAGGCGGCGCCGCTCAGCCGCCGAGGTAGCCCCACGCCTGGAGCCGGTCGCCGTCGCCCTCGATCCACCGCTCGCCGATGTCGTCCCGGTAGTACATGTTCGGGACGATGACGTCGTCGATGCGCCCGTACGCCTGCTCGCGCGCGGCCGCCATGGTCTCCCCTTTCCCCGTCACCACGATGGGCATCCCGGACTCCCCCGCCGGGCTCCACTGGCCGTCGACGCGCTTCGCGTCCTCGATGTGGATGCCCTCGCGGCCGTCATTCTCGAAGACCACCGCCGCGTTCCGGGAGTTCTCGTCGTACACCGTCGGGTCGTCGAAGGGAAACGGCGGGAGGACCACGCGCACACCGACCTGGTACTCGCGGTGGACCGCGAGGTCCGGGTCCTCGCCGCGGGCGAGGCGGTAGAAAAAGTCGCCCGTCGGCGTCTCCATGCCCTCCGCCTGGAGCGCAATGGTGGGGTAGCCAAAGCGCGGCGTGAACTCCAGCGGGTGGACGCCCTCGGCGTTCACGATGCAGTTGACGTCGATGCTCCCGACGTACCCCTCGTCGGCGAGCCACCCCTCGAGGCGGCCGAGCGTCGCCTCGAAGACCCGGTTGCGCTCTGTCCAGAACATCGAGGTGCCCATCTCGCCGGTCGAGGGGCCGATGTTGCCCGGGAAGAGCTTCTTGTGCTCGAAGTTGACGTTGACCGGCTCGACGAACCGCTCGCCGTCGAAGAAGCCACACACCGCAACCTCGACGCCCGAGACCCGCCGCTGCAGCTGGAACCCCTTCATGCGGTGGCCCCACGCCTTCTCGTACGCGCGCAGGACGTCGACGACGTCGCTCCCGTCCGCCTCGCGACCGACGAACAGCAGCCGCTTCACGTTCTGGACCTCGCCGAGTGGCTTGATGACGTACGGGGCGGGGTTCTCCTCGACGTGGGCGATGGCGGCCCCGAAGTCACGGAACACGCGGTGAGGGGGCACGTCGACGCCGTGGGCCTCGAGGACGTCCATGGCGTAGCCGCGGTCGGCCTCGAGGCGGTCGGTGCTCGGCGTGCCCCCGACGACGGCGTGGCCCTCCGCCCGCAGCTCCGCGGCCAGCGCGCCCGTCCCCACCTCGTCGCCCACCCAGATGTCGTCGAAGACCACCACGTCGGCCCAGTCGACCTACGCCCGCCAGTCGTCGGTCTTCGGGACGAACCCGTCGGCGATCTCGCGGTCGGACTCCGCCTCGACGTAGTACTTCACCTCGTGGCCCTCCGCGTGGACCTGCCACGCGAGGTCGCCGATCAGCGCGGCGTCCATCGAGCAGAACAGGAAGCGCTTCGCGTCCATGCCGATCGGAGGGGCCGCGGTGACCTAACCGTGTGGGCCGACGACCGATCCCCCGGGACTCACTGCCAGTGCACGACCCGGCGCTCGAGCCGGTGGACGACGCCGACGATGGCGAGTTCGGTCGCCGAGACGGCCAGCACCGCGGCGAACATCGCCGGGGTGTCCATCGACCCGTTGTACGAGAGGATGAGGACCCCGATACCCCGGCTCCCGAGCAGGAACTCGCCGACGATGGCGCCCGTGAACGCGAGCAGGGTGCAGACCTTGAGGCCGGCGAAGATCGCCGGGAGCGCGGCGTACCGGTAGACGTGGCGGTACAGGTCCAGGCGGGTCGCCGAAAAGCTCTCGAGCATCTGGAGCACGCGGTCGTCCGCCGACTGGAACCCCGACCGGGCGTTCACGATCATCGGGAACACGCTGATGAGGTAGCTCACCACCACGACCGAGTTGAAGCCGAAGCCGAACCAGACGATGAACACCGGCAGCAGCGTCACGATCGGGACCGACCGCACGAGGATGACGTACGGGTAGACCGTCGTCTCGACGGTCTCGGAGTACGTCATCGCCAGCGCGAGGAGGTACCCCGTCGCGACCGTGGCGCCGAACCCCACGCCGAACTCGACGAGCGTGACCCGGAGGTTCGCGAGGATGGCAGCGCGGTGGGCGACCAGGGCCCGGGCGACGACCGAGGGGCGCGGCAGGAGGTACCTCGGGACGCCCGCCGCCGGCAGCAACAGCTCCACCCCCAGGAGGCCGCCGACGAAGAGCGCGCCCGGGAGCGCGACCGCCCGCGAGGGCCGAGCGCGCTCCCTGACCGCCTCGAGTGAGCCGCCCACCGCCGGGAGCCGGAGCGGTCGGGACCGGCGCTCGGCCTCGTCGAAGGGGCTCATCGGTCAGATGTAGTTCGGCCCGACGTCGTATCGCTCGAGCGCGTCGTACAGGAGCCCCGCGGTCTCCACCGCGAGGTCGTGGTTCCGCTCGATGAACTCGTTGGTGTAGACGGCCGAGGGCTCGACGGCGCCCTCGAGCAGCCCGGCCTCGGTGAACACGTCGACGGTATCCCGCAGTCGCTCCTCGGGGGTCCATCCCTTGCCGTGCCGGGTACCGACGGCCGGGCGTGGTGCCTGGGCGGCGTACAGTGCGGGGACCGTGCGGCGCTCCAGGTCCCGGTTGAACTCACCGGGGACCTTCGGGGCGTAGAGGTCGATGACCCGCTCGAGGTCCTGCGTCCAGGGCCGGAATGCCTGGAGCCAGCCGCGCACGAACCGCTCCACCAGCCCCGGCTCCTGGTCGATCACCTCCTGTCTGGTGTAGAGGGTCACGCCGAGGTGCCCGAGCTGCTCGACGCTGGGGAGCGCCACCGCGTCCTTGCCGCGGTACTCCAGGCGCTGTTTCATCTGCGGGAAGTACCTCGCCATGGCGTCGATCTCGCCGCTCAACAGGAGCTTCATCCCGGAGCCCGGCTGGACGTTGCGGAACTCGACGGCCGAGACGTCCGCCCCCGCCGCTCGCATCGCCGCCTCGGCGGCGATGCCGGTGCTCCCGAAGGGGAACCGGCCGACGGTCCGGCCCTCGAGGTCCGTCCAGGTCCGGATGCCGCTGTCGGCGAGCGCCACGACGCCCCCCATCGGATCCGCGATCTGTCCGATGATCACCAGCGGCGCACCCTGCTCGACGAGTTGCAGGACCGCCGCGATGCCGCCGTTGCCGAACCGCTCGTTGCCGCTGGCGACCGACTTCGCCGCCGCGCTGGAGCCCGACGCCGTCCGGTAGGAGACGTCGAGGCCGTCGTCGGCCCAGGTGCCGAGTTCCACGCCCGCGTCGTTCACCGCGGGGGCGAGCCCCAGGCGCTTGAACCGGCCGCGGTAGGTGACCGCCGTGGGCCCCTCGTCGCCGCCGGGGGAGCCGCCGAGCGCCGGGACGCCCGCACACCCCGCGACGGTCGCCGCCGCACCGGCGCCAAGGCCGCCCAGGGCGGCGCGACGCGTGCTCGAGGGTCCGCGGTCGCCTTCGGTCGACTCCCCGACCCGCCGTCGAGGACGCTCCTCGCTCATACCCGGACTCGGGGAGCGCCGCGCATACCCGTGGTCCTCACATCTGCATGTATTTATGCCGGCTCCACGCCGGCGGCCCGCGCGGGGTCGGTGAGTCCGAGGTCGCGGCGCAGCGCGGTCCGCAGCGACGCGAAGCGCTCGCTCTGCTCGATCTCGGCGCGGCGCTGCGCGCGAGGTCGCTCGAAGGGGACGGACCGCTCGGCGACCACCTCGGCCGGAGCGTCCGAGAGGACCACCACGCGGTCGGCGAGGAAGAGGGCCTCGTCGACGTCGTGGGTCACGAAGCACGCGGTCTGCTCCCGCTCGCTCCAGAGCGCCAGGAGCTCGCCCTGGAGCCGGTGGCGGGTCTGGGCGTCGAGCGACCCGAACGGCTCGTCGAGGAGCACGACCGCGGGGTCCACCGCGAGCGCACGGGCGAGGCCGACCCGCTGGCACATCCCCCCGGAGAGCGCGCGGGGGTAGCGGTCCGCGACGTCCGCGAGGCCGACCGTCTCGAGCCACTCCCGCGCGACGGCCCGCCTGCGGTCGGGGTCCATCCGCTCCTGGACCGCGAGCCCGAGCGCGACGTTCTCGAGCACCGTCTTCCACGGCAGGAGCACGAAGTCCTGGAAGACCATCGCGGTCTCCTCGGTGGGGCCGTCCACCGGCGCACCGCCGACCCGCACCGTGCCCGCGGTGGGCGCCTCGACGCCGGCGGCGAGCTGCAGCAGCGTGGTCTTCCCGCACCCGGAGGGGCCCACCACGACGACGAACTCCCCGGGCGCCACGGAGATCGAGAGATCGCGGAACACGAGCGGGCCGTCGGGCCCGTAGCGCTTCGTGACCGCCTCGAACGCGAGGCCGACCGTCACCGGCCGGTCACCCCCGGCGCCGGCTCCGCACGCTCGAACCACCCCGGATCGAGGTGCCGCGTGGCGAACAGGTCCTCGACGTCGTCCCGCTCCGCGGCCACGCCCTGGTCGGCGGCGTAGCCGACGAGGGTCTCGAGGGTCGCCCGGTTGTCCTCGCCGAGGCCGCCCGCCCAGGGGTCGGCCCCGAGGAGGGCGCGCTGCCGGTCGACGAGCGGACGCACGGACGCCAGCGGCAGCCACCGCGGTCGGTCCAGTGTCGCGAGACCCTGCCGCCTGGCGTCGGCGAATGCGTCCACGAGCGCCTGCGCCAGCCAGGGCTCCCGCTCGAGCAGGGCGTCCCGGACAACGACGGTGTGCATGATGGGGAAGTGCCCGGTCTCCCGCGCGTAGGTGCGCTCCACCGCGACCGGGTCGTCGAAGAGCCGCTCGGCGGCGTCGGTCTCCGGGTGGACCGGAACGCAGAGCGCGTCGAGGTCGCCCGCCGCGAGCAGGCCCTCGAGGAGCGGCATCGCGCTGTCCGAGCGCCGGTCGCGGTACCGCACGTCGAACCCCCCGGTGTCCACGTCGACGATCTCGGCGCCACCGGCGACCCACTCGATGGCCTCCAGGTCGACGCCGTGACGCTCGGCGAGCACGCCCCGCTGCCAGATGCCGGTGGTGGTCTGCCAGTTGATCAGCCCGACCCGGGCGCCCTCGAGGTCGGGCGGACCGGCGACCGGCCCGCCCGCGCGCCGGTAGACGAAGGAGTGCCGGAACCGGCGGTACGGGAACACCGGGAGCGCCGTGAAGGGGAAGGCCGCCGGGTCGCGCCGGGTGGCGAGGTAGGTCCCCATCGACAGCTCGCAGACGTCGAAGGCGAGGTCGTGGACCATCCGCGAGAACCGGTCGGGGTTCGGGAAGTCGACCGTCGTGAGGTCGACGCCCTGGGGCGAGACCCGGCCGTCGTGGAGCGGCTCGGTCCACGCGTACTCGGAACACGCCAGCGTGAGGTCGAGGGTCACGCCGTCGCCCCCCTCGACGGTCCGGCTGCCGACCCGGTGTGGGCGCTCATCTCCGGGTCACCCGGCCACGGAGGTTCCCGAAGAAGGCGGTCACGTCGCGCTTCACGATGGGCCGGAGCATCTCGGTGCCCAGCGATGCGACCCCGCCGGTCAGGCCGACCTCGGCGGAGTAGGCGAGTTCGACCGCGGCGTCCGCGTCGTCGGGAACGCCCTCGCGGGCCGCCGGCTCCGCGACGGGTGACAGCTCCATCGCGGCGAGCATCGCCAGGTCGCTCCCCGTCGTCGCGTCGTGGCCAGCGCCCGACGCGACGAGGTAGTCCGGTGGGCTTGACTCCACGAACGCGAGTTCGCCGGAGAGGGAGAGCGTGAGGTGGCTCACGCCCCGCGTGATCGTCACGCCGTACCGGCCCTCGTCGAGGCGCTCGATCTCGCGGGCGCCCGGGACGCAACCCGCGATGGCCGCCGGGTCGGAGATGGCGTCCCAGAGCGTCTCCACCTCGACCGGGAAGCACGCCGCGTCCGCGACGGTCATCGTCGTCCCCGCGTCGGCGACCGTCGCCGCCACGGCTCCCGGGTCGTCGCCGATCGGGGCGTTCGCTGTGTCTGGCTCGTCGGCTCGTCCGTCGTCGGTGGGGTCCTGCATCGTGTGAATCGGGGGTTGGCGGGCGGTCACCGCGACGTCCCTGGACGGCGGTCCGGGGAGGGTCCGGGCTACCCGCTGCTGGTCGTGGTGCCGGCGCCCGGGTCGATGACGGTGAACTGGTCGGTGGCGACGCCGGCGTTCAGCAGGTTGGCGTCCTCGTCGGTGATCGAGACCTCGTACTTGTAGGTGCCAGTCGCGAGGTCCTCGGGGAGGTCGAGCGTGCTCTCCCAGACCTTCGCCGGGTGCTCCTCGGCGTCGCCCTGCCACGCCAGGTCGATCGGGTCGAAGGCGTCGTCCGCGAAGGTCACGGTCACCGAGTCGAGGACGTCGGGCCCGGGCTCCTTGCCGGTGTTCGCGTTGTAGACGTTGGCGGCGAAGGCCACGGTCATGCCGGGCTGGTACTGCCACTCGGGGCCGCAGGCGCTCACGAAGCCACTCGAGACGTCCGGCGAGCTGATGGCGTACGTGTAGTTCGAGACCACGTACTGGAGCTCGGTGTACTCGATGATCTCGAACTCGTTCGCCAGGATGCCGACCTCGCGCACGGTGCTGTTCCCGTCGGTCACCGTCACCGAGATGGTGTACTTCACCGTCCCGGGGCTCGCGCCCTCCGGGATGACCATGGCGCCGTTCCACTCGTCGGCGGGGTGCTCCTCGTCGTCGCCGGCCCACGTCAGTTCGACCGCGTCCCAGTCGCGCTCCGGGAACGTCACCGAGAGGCTCGAGATGTCCTCGTCGGTGAGCTGGTCCCCGGTTTGCGGGTCGTACACCCCGACGTACCAGATGGCGTGCATCCCCGGGACGAAGGTCCGCGTGGGCGAGCACGAGGAGACGAAGCTCTCGCCCGCCGGGATCCCCTCGGAGCCCGTCCCCATGTCGTCGGTCACCACGTAGTTCGCCGGCGGCGGCGCGGTGGGCGTGGTCGTGGTGCTCGTCGTGGCCTGGGTCGCGCTGGTCGTCGTGCCGCCGTCACCACCGCCCCCGCTGCCACAGCCAGCGAGGCCGGCGCTCGTCCACGCCGCGCCGGTGACCAGCACCTTCCGCCTGGTCGAGTCGGCCGCGCTCGTCAGCTGGGCCGCGATGGAGTCGGCCCGGTCGGCGTCGCCGCCCGCGTCGTCGTCCGGATGGTCGGAGCTCATCTTCACTTGAGTACCTCCAGAGAGAGCGCCCTGACCCTTGGCGTCAGATATACAGCCGTTTTTAGCCGCCCCACCGGGGACCGCCACGCACCCCGGCCCGGAGGCGCCCGTCGCGCCGGCCGCGGGCCGAGACGCCGAGTTCCCGCGAACACCAGCGGGGCCGGGCGGGCCGCCGCTACACGTCCGCGACCACGAGGCGACCGCTCCGGGTGACCGGCTCGCCGTCGACCGGCCGGACGACGACCTCGTACCGGTGGAGCCCCGTCGGCAGCGAGTCCGTGTCCTCGAGCAACCCACCCCACCGGTCGGGCGCGACATGGTCGTGCCCCCCGCTCCACTGCAGGGTGAGGTCCGGGACCGACGGGGACGCGAAGGTCACCGCGACCGACGCGACGGACCCGTCGTCGAGCACCGCGCCGGTCGCCGCGTCGTACACGCCGACGAGGAACCCCACGGGCACCCCGGGGGCGAACCGGTCGTACGACGAGCAGTCGCCGGTCCCCGTCGCCGTGGTCGTGGGGGCGGCCGTCGTCGTGGTCATCGACGTCGTCGTCGCGGTCGCGGTCGACGACGCGGTGCTCCCGGTGTGCCCGGTGGTGGGCCCGCTCCCGGTGTCCTCGCCCGTCGTCGTCGAGGTCTGGTGGGTGACGGTCAGGCCGGTCGTGGTGGTCCCGCCACCGCCGCCGTCGTCGCTGTCGGTGCAGCCCGCGACGGCGAGGGACAGCCAGCCCGCGCCGCCCGTCGCCACCATGCGCCGTCGCGAGACGCCGCCCTCTCGTGGGGTCGCCGAACCGGTTCCCCTCCGCGGTGCCTCGGCCATGTCGCTGGTCGTGCGGCGAGAGTCGTCTCCCATGTGCCCGGAGCCAGCGGGTGGCGAGCCCTAAGCCTCGCCGTGGAGAATACAGGCGTTTATCCCGGAGCGGGCGACCGGTTATCAGATTCTGGGAGCCCCGGGCGGGCTTCATCACCGTCCGGGCACTCACCCCACGTATGGGCGCGACGAACGGTCCGGCGACGGATCGAACGGGCGACGAGGAGCCACCCGAGGCGGCGGACGGCGACGGCGGCAGGGAGGACGGCCACGCCACCGTCGGCGGCGACGCCGCGCACGACCGGCCCATCGACGTCCGGCTGTCGGTCGCCCCGGGCGACGGCTGTGCCTGCCCGCCGGGCGAGGGGGAGACCGGCGGGGTCCGCCAGTCGTTCAACCTCGGGAGCGGTGGCTCGCGGTCCTGTCAGGTGCTGGTCTCGGAGGGGGGCCCGGACCGCTACTACCGGCTGGACCCGACCCACGCGTGCCCGTGTTTCGTGTTCGCCGTCCACGACTGCGTGGCCGAACTCGAGGAGATCCGAAACGGGCGGCTGTACTACGCGGTCACGCTGCCCGGTCGCGACGGACTCGCCCCGCTCGTCGACCGGCTCCGGCAGACGGGGGCGACCGTCAGCGTCGACCGCATCCTCGCGGCGGACCAGACGGCCGAGGACACCTCCACCCTGACGGAGAAGCAGCGCCGGGCGCTGTTCGTCGCCATCGACTGTGGCTACTACGAGCAGCCACGCGAGGCGACGCTCGACGACGTCGCCGACCGCCTCGACGTCACGGCGTCGGCTGCGTCCCAGCGACTCAACGCGGTGAAGCGCCGCCTCGTGCGCTCGTACGCCCGCCGGGCCGACGACCCGCCGGACGGCGAGCGGCCCACGCGGTGAGGCCGGGGCCTGCGTAGTCCCGGCTGCGGGCGGTGGCGGAGGTCACCGCCTCGAGTCCGTCGGGGCCCGCCGGTGCCGGCTGCTCAAGTAGGCCGAGATATCACAGGCAAACAGAGAGCCCGGGGGAGTCCGTCGTCCGGACGATGCCACGCTTCCGGTTCGTCTGCGAGGAGTGCGGCGCGGACGCCCTCGTCGACGGTGCCATCCGCGAGGACGCCCTCGCCGACGGGTGTCCGCTCTGCGGGCGTCCCGTCGACCCGGCGGCGTTCCGGCCGGCGGACGCCGACCCGCATCCCTGAGGCGGGTCACCGCCGCCACCGCACCGCCTTGTAAACGGCTTCATATGCACGGAGCGGGGGTAAGCGGCCGCGCCGCGGAGTCCCGGCCATGGCACCCGACGGCGATCTGTCGAGCGAGGTGGCGGGACGGCTGGCTGCGCACCGCGACCGGCGAGCGGCGACGACGGGCACGCTCGTCCCGGGGGACGAGGAGGTGTACGTCGGCGACGAGGTGGCGCTCCGCGGCCGCGACCTGCCGCCGGAGACGGCCCTCGGGCTGGTCTGGCACAGCGTGGAGGGCAGCTGGGGCGTGCTCCAGGGGAACGAGGTCACCGGCCCGCAGTACCAGGCGCGCGAGGAGCGCCTCCGGACGGTCTCGACTGACGGCGACGGCACCGTCGACGTCGCCGTCGAGGTCCCACAGGACTACGGCGGCTCGCACGTCGTGACCCTGGAGACCCCCGAGGGCGAGACCGTGGCCCGGACCGAGCTCGAGGTCGTCCCCTGGTTCGAGCTCGCGGAGCGGTCGGCACCGCTCGGTGACGTCTTCACGATCCGTGGGTACGGCATCGGGCCGAACCCGCTCACGAACAACTACCAGATCGCCTGGGACAACGGGATGGTGGGGTTCGTGACCGGCGTGATGAACCGCGGCACCGCCACCGCCGAGGTGCGGGCGGTCGGGCCGCCGGGCGAGCACGTCCTCCAGGTGTGGCGCAACTACCGGGGCGTCCCCTTCCTCCAGAACAACACGCAGTCGCCGTACGGACCGGTCGCCGGCGGGCGCACCTCGTCGTGGACCGTGACGGTGACCGAGCCCGACTCGGACCCGGCACAGTGCTGGACCGACCCGCAGTTCGACGAGACGCCCCTGGCGGTCCACTACCCCGAGCTCGACGAGGACACGGACGCGACGCTCGCGGTCACCCCGACATCGGGCCAGCCGGGGACCCAGGCGTTCATCCGTGGCGAGGGGTTCCCGCCCGGCGAGACGGTCGACCTCGTCTGGCACCGCCACCAGGGCCACCGCGTGAAGGGCATCCCCATCACGCCCGAGCCCAGGCCCGACGTCCTCCCGACGGTCACCGCGGACGACGACGGCGACTTCCAGGTGGAGGTGGAGATCCCCTCCGACGTCGGCTCGACCCGGCCGATCACCGCGTCGGTCGACGGCCGGTCGGTCGCCGTCACCGGCTTCATGCTGCAGCCCGAGGCGCGCTCGATCGAGCCCACGTCGGGGCCCGTCGGCACGGAGATCGACATCGAGCTCTCGGGGGTGGGCTGGACCATCTACGAGAACGCGCCGTACTTCGTCTACGACAACCGCCCGCTGGGGTACGTCTGCGGCGTGGACGACGACGAGGCCAACGGCATCACCCACGTGAAGCTCCGCGCGGCCGGCGAACCCGGGTGGCACTTCGTCGACGTCTACCCGTCGATCTTCGAGACCCACGACGACGAGCCCGACTTCGAGATCACCCCGCACCTGTCGTACATCGACAACCACCCCATGCGACCCCTGCCCGCGTTCCACTTCGCGTTCGAGGTCACGGAGTGACGAGCGGGGGAGCCCGCTCGCGATCGAGACCCCCGGGTCGTCCGGCTACCGGCTCAGGTAGCCGCCGTCGACGTCGACCGCCTCGCCGGTGACGAACGACGCCGCGTCGGAGAGCAGCCAGACCACCGCCGCGGCGATCTCCTCCGGGCGACCGAGCCGCTCCATGGCGTGTCGGCCCTCGATCTCGGCCTGGAGCTCGGGGTCCTCCGTCACCCCGTAGCGCTCGATCATCGGCGTGTGGACGAAGCCCGGACAGACCGCGTTGACACGTATGCCCTGCGTGGCATACTCCAGAGCGGCGTTCTTCGTCAGCCCGACGACGCCGTGTTTCGCGGCGGTGTAGGCCGGCGCGCCCGCGAAGCCGACCTTCCCGAGGATGGACGACGTGTTGACGATGGCCGCGTCGTCCTCCCCGTCCACCATCGCCGGCAGCTCTGCCCGCAGCGAGTTCCACACGCCGGTGAGGTTCACGTCGACGACCCGCTGCCACTCCTCGGGGTCGTACTCGCCCGTCGGCGCCGACGCGCCCTCGATGCCGGCGTTGTTGAACGCAAGGTCGAGGCGGCCGAACTCCCCGGTGGCCACGCGGACCATCTCCTCCGTGTCGTCGAGTTCCGTGACGTCCGTCCGCACGAAGGCCGTCTCGACGTCGTGCTCGGCCGCGAGCTCCTCCGCAGCCGCCTCGCCGCCGTCGGCGTCGAGGTCCGCGAGGACGAGACTCGCCCCGCGCTCGGCCATCGCCGCCGCCGTCTGTCGTCCGATTCCCGACGCCGCGCCCGTCACGACGCCGACCCGTCCGGTCAAGTCTGGTGCTGTCATCGTCTTCGCCCGGTACACCGTCGTCGCAGTCTCACATGAACGACCAGGATGGTTCCCAGCCGGTGGGAACGCGGGCCGGTGACCCGCTCCGACGACGCGACGGGGCGGAAACAAGGACAGAGATAAATAACCAGCGGCGGAACCCCGAGCCAACAACCATGGTGCAGACCGGGATGCTCGTCGGCGCGGCGGTGATGTGGCTGGTGCTCTTCGGCGCCACCGTCGCCGTGGCCCGGGCGCGCAACTGGCGCCGGGGCACGGTCGCCGCACACGGGGGCGGCGGGGGCTGGAAGCGCGGCGGCGCGCCCGCGGAGGGCGGCCTCATGGACCGGCCCGCGGGGCGCCCGCTCACGGCCACCTTCCTCCTCATCGGGCTCGGCGTCGTCGTGGCGGGCGTGGGCGTCGCCGCCGCCCTCACGTCCTCGGCGGACGTGACCGGCCTCGCGAACACCCTCGTCGTCGGGGGCCTCGGCTTCCTCCTGACCGTCTTCCTCGTCGTCGGCACGTACGCCACCGCGAGGGGTCGCGGCCTCGGGAGCGCGGGCGCGACCGCCGTCGCCGGATGGGTCGTCGGCCTCCTCCTGCTCGCCGTCGTCGGGGGCCGCCTCGTCCTGGCCTGACCGTGGCCCGGCTCGCGGCGGTGGCGTCCCGCACCACTCGCGGGGCGGGCGTCGCCGCGCGGCCAGTGGCCGTCACACTCGCCCTCCTGTCGGCCGCCGTCGCGCCGGCGAGCGCCCACGTCGGCGCGCTCGGCGGGTCCGCCGACCCCGGACCGGTCCCCACGTGGCTCGTCGTCGTCACGGGCGGCGTGGTCGTGGCGGGGTCGTTCCTCGCGACGACCTTCGTCACCGACCGCCGGGACGTGGACCTCGTCGCCGGGCTGTACCGGACCGTCGCGGTCCCGCGCCGGCTCGCGAGTGCGGGCGCGGCGGTCGGCGGCGCGCTCGGGGTCCTCGGCCTGCTCGCGGTACTCGCGAGTGGCGTGCTCGGCCCGACGCTGGCCCGCGCGAACCTCGCCGTCCTCCTCGTGTGGACCGGGTGGTGGGCGGGGTACACCATGACCGTCTACGGGGCGGGCGACACGTGGGGGCTCGTCAACCCGTGGGCGACGCTCGTGCGCGGGGCCAGATGGGCCCTCGACGGCGTCACCGACCCGCCGCGGGTCGCGTACCCGGACCGCCTCGGGGCCTGGCCGGCGGTCGCCGGTCTCGTGGTGTTCGTCTTCCTCGAGGTCGTGAGCCCGCTCGCCACCGACCCGCGACTGCTCGCGGCGGTCGTCGCGGGCTACACCGTGGTCACCCTCACCGGCGCCGTCCTCGTCGGGCCGCGCGCCTGGTTCGGGAACGTCGACCCGGTGAGCCGCGTGTTCGCGCTCTACGGCCGGCTCGCCCCGGTCCGGGCGGTGGACCCCACGGACGCGGACCCGAACGCCGGCCGCACCACGCTCGCTGTCGGCCTCCCCGGCGTCCATCTCTGCACCCCCGACCGCCCGCTCGGTGCCGACGAGACGGCGCTGGTCGTGGCCCTGCTCTGGGTGACGAGCTTCGACGGACTGGTGTCGACGCCGGCGTGGAACGACCTCGCGCGCGCGGTCGTCGGCGCGGGCGTGCCGCCGCTCGCGCTCTACGCCGCCGTGGCGGTCGCCGGCCTCGCGGTCTTCCACCGCGCGTACGCCGCGGCCGCGCGGTGGGCGACCCGCACCGCCGACACCTACGTGACGCCGCGGTACCTCGCCGGCTGGTTCGCGGCCGCGCTCCTCCCCATCGCCGCCGGCTACCACGTCGCGCACTTCCTCGCGTACCTCCTGCGCCTCCTGCCCGCGCTGTGGGGCGCGCTGTGGACGCCGCTCTCGGCGGCGCCGGTGACCGTGGTCGTCGTGCCGTCATGGTTCGGCGTGCTCCAGCTGGGCTTCGTGGTCGCCGGCCACCTCGCCGCGGTCTGGATCGCCCACGCGGCCTCGTTCCGGCTGTTCCCGGGCCGCCTCCAGCCCCTCGAGAGCCAGTACCCCTTCGTCCTCGTGATGGTCGGCTACACCGTCGCGAGCATGTGGATCGTCGCGCAGCCGTACGTCGCCCCCGCCTACCTGTGACCATGTCCGACACCACCCCCGGCGTCGACGAGCCCGCCACGTCCCCGAAGCCGGACACGCACCCGCGGCCCGGCGCCGCCCCGGACGCGCTCCCCGTCCCGGACACGGAGGTCCCGCCCGGCGAGGCCCCCGCGGCGCGGTGCCCGTACTGCGACCGGCCGTTCGCCAGCGAGCGGACCTGCACGCTGCACGTTGGGGAGGCCCACGACTGCACCGACGCGGAGTGGGCCGCCTACGAGGCCGCGGTGGACGCGGAGGGCGACGACCTCTTCGTCTACCACATCACGGTCGTGGCCGCGCTGTCGCTGCTGTACGCGGTGTCGATTCTGGGGTACATGGTGGTGCTCGGGAGTTAGGGAGGGGCGCGCAAGTGTGTCGCGGCGCCGGAGGCGCCGCGACCACGACGCGCGTCCCTCGAGACCGAGGGCGGGAGCGGCGCGAAGCGCCGCGACACGCCCGAGGTGCGGTGCAGTTGCCGGATAGTCGAGGTTACGGCTGCGCGCTGATGCCACTAGCCGGGGCGTCGCCCGCTCAGGGCCATCCGATACCGGCACCGCTGCCTCGAGGCCTTCATTCGCGGTCGGCGCGCGAGAGCGCGCCGATTGCGTTGTTCAGGACCATCCGACAGCAGCACCGCACGGTCGGCGTGTCGGGCCCTCCGGACCCTCCCGCCGACCGTCTCGAGGCCTTCACTCGCGGGCGGCGCGCGAGAGCGCGCCGACACGCTCGTTCACGCCTCGCTTGCCTCGCTCTCTATCAACCAGACCAGAATCCCGAGACTCAGGAGGATGACGGCACCGCCGGCACCCACCAGGTCGATCCGCCCGCCCATGGCCTCCCCGGCGACGAGCAGCGCGAGGCCGACGACCGTCCCGACGACCGTCGACGCGTACGCGACCGAACGCTGGTTCATGCTGGGTAGGCGACCGGCGGCGCACATAAATCAATTCATCGCGGGTGGGGCGGGCCGGTTAGGCCGTCCGCTCTTCGGTCGGCGGCACCGGCGGGCGACCATGGCCCCACCGGCCGCGGGCGCGGTCGTCTTCGCTGGCGCGATCGCCGCACAGTGCGTCGTGCTCGTGTGGCTGTGGGGCCGCGTCGACGTCGCGACGGTGGCCGCGCTCGCGCCCGCTGACGAGACCGGCCCGCCGGTCCCCGCTGCAGAGGGCGGGGTCGTCTGCCGGGTGTGCGGCGCGACCAACGACGCGGGGTTCAGGTTCTGTCGCAACTGCGCCGGGCACCTCGGCCCGGCGGGACGTGCGGGGTGACGACGCCGCGGCCTACTGGATGGAGTAGGACGCGGCGACGGTGAGCGCCAGCGCCGCGAGCAGCGCGGTGGCCATCAGGTACGTGAGCGACCGGGGCTCCCAGCGGAGGTGCTGGTAGTAGGCGACGACGAGGACCGCCTTCACCATCGAGAGTACGAGGATGAGCCCCATCGCGGGCCAGTACAGCTGCTCGAGGAAGCCGAGCGATTCGACCAGGACCTGTGCCGTCGCGAAGACGAACAGGACCACGTAGACCACGGTGTAGAGTCTGGTGTGTGTCATTGGTCTAGAGGATGTAGAACAGCGGGAACAGGAACAGCCACACGATGTCCACGAAGTGCCAGTACAGCCCGAAGTACTCCAGCGGGCGGTTGTCCCCGAGGTAGGCGCCGCGGGCGGCGCGGGCGACCAGGTACAGCGTGATGATCAGCCCGACGATGACGTGCGCCCCGTGGAGACCGGTGGTGAGGAAGTACGTCGACTCCTCGATGCCGTGCGAGAGGAGCGCGAGGAACGACTCGGCGTGGGCCTCGTGGTAGAGGTGGTTCCACTCCACGCCCTTGTTCGCGAGGAATCCCAGCCCGAGGAAGAGCGTCATCAGGAGGCTCGCGACCACCCCGCGCCGGCTCTCCTTCTCCGCGGCGTCCATCGCGAGGACGACCGCGAAGCTGGAGGTGAGCAGGATGTACGTGTTCACCAGCCCCGGGAGCGGGTCGCCGGGGACGAGCTCCCAGGCCTGCCACCCCGACGCGACCCGCACGAAGATGTACGAGCCGATGAAGCCGCCGAACAGCACGACGTCGGAGGCCAGGAAGAACCACATCCCCAGCTTGGTGTTCTCGACGTCGGTGAACGGCCAGCTCTCGCCGAACGGGCCGCTGAGGCCGTGGAACGGCTCGCGCGTCATCGCCACGAGGCCGCCGAAGCCCACCGCGGCGCCGACGGTGAGACAGGCGAGGTAGACGATACCGGTCGCCCCCGTCGCGAAGGTCCCGCCCGTCATCCCGGAGAGCCCGAGGAGGAAGAACATCGACCCGAGACCGACGACGAAGGGCCAGATGCTGGCGTGGCTCGCCTCGTGGTCGCCGTGTCCGGCCGCGTCCGCGCTCGCGTGTCCGCCGTCGGTGGCGGCCGCGTCGCCGGCGGCCGCGGCCGGCGTGTCGGCCTCCTCCGTCCCGAGGAACTCGAGCGCCCCCGAGGCGTAGCTCGGGACGCCGGGGAAGTTCTCCAGCGGCGGGGGCGAGGGCACGGCCCACTCGGCGGTCGTCGCATACTCCCACGGGTTGCCCTCGACGGGCTCGCCGGCGACGGCCGACCTCCCGAGGTTGTAGAACATCACGAGGAACGAGCCGCCGAGCAGGAACGCCCCGACGGTCGCGAGCTGGTGCCAGGTGGTGTACGCCGCCTCGTACTCGAAGACCCGCCGCGGGGTCTCCCAGGCGACGAACATCGGGAAGTACAGCAGGTTGAACCCGACGAAGTACAGCGCGAAGTGGACCTTCCCGAGGAACTCGTCGTACATCTTCCCGGTCATCTTCGGGAACCAGTAGTAGAGGCCGCCGACCAGCGCCGTGACGCCGCCGACCATCACGTAGTGGAAGTGCGCGACCACCCAGTAGGTGCCCCGGAACTCGTAGTCGAGCACCACGGCGCCCAGAAAGACGCCGGTGATGCCGCCGACGATGAACAGAATGAGCGCACCAAGACAGAACAGGAACGGCGTCGTGTACCGGATACGACCCTTGATCATCGTGTAGATGAGCGAGAAGACCATCAGGTCGAACGGCAGCGAGATGCCGATGGTCGTCGCCATGAACAGCGTCTTGATCTGGAGGTTGATCGCCGTGAGGAACATGTGGTGCATCCAGACCACGAAGGACTGGAGCGCCACGAGCACCATCGCGGCGATGAACCACTTCCGGCCGACGATGCGCCGGCCCGTGAACGTCTGGAAGATCTCGGCCATCGCCCCCAGCGCCGGGAAGAAGACGATGTACACCTCGGGGTGACCGAAGAACCAGAACAGGTGGGTCCAGAGCAGCGCCCCGGAGTGGCCCGTCGCCGCGAAGTACGTGGTGCCGAGCAGGCGATCGGCCGAGAGGATCATCAGCGCCGCGAGCAGCGCCGCGAACGCGAACAGCATCATCCACACCGTCAGGAGGATGGACCACGTGAACAGCGGGAGGCGGCGCATCGTGAGCCCCTCCGCGCGCATGCGGTGCATCGTCGTCAGGAAGTTCACCGAGCCGACGGTCACCGACGCGGTGAACATCAGCAGCGCGAGGATGGCCGTGCTCCCGCCCACCTGCGGCGTGTACACGGGGATGTTCAGCGGGGCGTACATCGTCCACCCGCCCGAGAACGTCGATCCCTGGAAGTACGAGATGCCCATCAGCACGCCGGAGAAGAGGTAGAGCCAGTAGGAGAGGGCGTTCAGCCGGGGGAACGCGAGGTCCTTCGCGCCGATCTGGAGCGGCACGACGTAGTTCGCGAACCCGAAGGCGAAGGGCGAGAGGAACCAGAAGATCATGATGAGCCCGTGGGTCGTCACGGCCTGGTTGTACGCGGAGTTCGAGAGGATGCCCACGCCGGGCGTCCACAGCTGGAGGCGCATGAGGAGCGCCAGCACGCCCCCGAAGATGAGGAAGAACAGCGCCGTGACCGTGTAGAGGATGCCGACGTCCTTGTGGTTCGTCGTCACCAGCCAGCGCTTCAGCGAGGACATCGGGGGGAACCCGTGGCCGCCCCCGTCGCCGTGTCCGGCCGCTTCGCTCGCCGGCAGTTCACCGCCGTCCGTGACCGCATCGTCGCGTGACATGCTGTGTTACACCCCCGCCGGCGCCGCGATGGCGCTCGCACCGCTCCTATTCCCGGACGCCGACGCGGACCGGGTACCGGACGCGTCGTCCTGCGACGCCCACTCCTCGTACTCGGCCTGAGAGTGGACCACCACCTTGCTGTCCATGTAGGAGTGGGCCACGCCGCAGATCTCATAGCAGTGTGCGGCGTAGGTCCCCTCCTCCTCCGCGACGAACCACGTCTCCGTGGTCTCGCCGGGGATCGCGTCGGCCTTCACGCGCAACGCGGGCACGCCGAAGTTGTGGAACACGTCGGCCGACGTCACCTTCAACTTGACCACCGCGTCCTCCGGCACGTGGAGCGTGTCGGTCGTCCGACCGTCGGGGTACGTGTACTCCCAGGAGAACTGCATGCCGGTGACCTCGACGACGAGGTCGGCCTCCTGCCCGTCCATCGTGGTCTTCCCCTCGACGTACAGCAGCGTGCCGTACGTCCACGCGATGAGCGAGAGGACGATGATGGCGCTGAGCGTGAACGAGAGGAAGAGCTTCCGTCCGCCCCCACCGCCCTGCGGGAGCTCCCCGAGCTGGGGCCGCTGGTCGACCTTCCCCTCGCCCGCGCCCCTGTCGGCGCGGTACTTGTACGCGTTGTACACCATGTAGCCGATGACCACCACGCCGACGAGCGTGCCCAGAACCAGGAACACGTTGAAGATCTGCGCGAACACGTCCACGCGGGACCCTCGCGGAATCAACCCCCCGGCCTGCGCAAGCACGGGCCCGCCGGGTACACCTGTGAGAGACACGGTTTTCGGGGGGATTTTCGTCAATACCCACTTAGTGCTTTCGTCAGCCGACCGCCCGCGGAACCGCGTGCCGGCGGGGCGATTCGCCCGCCGGCGTCGCCCTCCGGCGGGTGGCGTCGGTTCCGGCCCCCGTCACTCGCCGCCGGTCCCGTCTCCCCCGGCGCCGTACGGGAGCCCGGGGTCACTGGCGGGGGCGCCGGCGCCGAGGACACGGGCCGGGTCCGCCGCGTCCGCGGGATTGTGCGGGTCGATGGGGCTCTCCGGCTCCGCGACGAACGCCCGCCCCGCCGGAACCTCGTAGACGCGCTCGGGTGTGTCGACGGACAGCCGGCCGGAAAGCACCCAGAACAGCTCCTCCCGCCGGCGGTGGTAGTGGTACCCCCTGGCGAGTGACTCGCCGGGCGCCACCTCGTACACCGCGGCGTGGAGCGCCTCGAGGCCGGCGGCGTCGGACAGCGAGCGCCGGTCGCACGGGAACGTCGGCGAGTCGTCGAGCGCCTCCGGGTCGAGTACGTGGTAGCCCATGGAGCGACTGGCGCGCGTGTGACCAAAAGGGACCCGGGGACTGGGGAAAAGGGACCCGGGGACTGGGGAAACGGGACCGGGCCGCCCGCGAGCAGGGACCGGGGCGCCCGCGAGGAGAGACCGGGGCGCCAGCACGGGGGACTCACCGCTCGTCGGGCGGAGGATCCCCGAGCGGCCCGTCGCCCGCACCGTCGCCCGGCGGCACGTGCGGACCGGAGTCGGGGTCGGTCGAGCCGCCCGCACCGGCGTCGCCTCCCCCGCCGTCGACGTCGATGCCCCACTCCGCGGCGCGGCGCTCGGCCTCGCGGCGGGCACGCTCCTGGATGGCCGCGATCTTCTCCTCGTTCTCGAGGAAGGCCGCGAGCGCGTCGGCGGACTCGCCGGGGTCGCCGGCGCCCGCCGGCGCCCGCTCGCGGCAGCGATCGGCCAGCGCGGGGTCGTCCGCGAGCACCTCCGCGGGGACGCCGGGGCCGACCGCCGCGTCCGGCGCGTCGACGCCCGCGTCTCCCGACTCGTAGAGCGCGAGGCGGTACGGGCCGCGGCCGGCGACGGCCGCCACCGCGTCCGCGCCCGCCCGGTCGGCGTGGACGGCGGCGACCGGGACGCCCGGTGAGCGAGCGCTCGAGCGCCGTCGCGAGGCCGACGCCCGGGTCGTCGACCACCCGGGAGCGGACGAGGGTCCCGCGCATGTCAGGGGCGGTCCGGGACGACGGCGCTCCGGAAGCGCTCGGCCACCGCGTCCCCGTCGCCCGAGCGCACCTCGACCGCGTCCGCGGCGCGGCGGAACGCGCGCGCCGCGTCGCTCTCCGGCGCGTGGGCGAGCAGCGGTTCGCCGGCGCGGCGGGCCGCCCGCGCGGCCTCGTCGTCGGGCACCGACCCGAGCACCGGGCCCTCGAAGTAGCGCTCGGTGCGGTCGGCAACGTCGGCGACGGCGTCGGCGTCGTGAACCTGGTTGAAGAGGAGCCCGGCGACGCCGGAGTCGTACGACCTCGCGTACTCCTGGACCTTCAGGCCGTCCGAGAGCGCCGGGACGGTGGGCTGGAGGACGAGGACGACCCGGTCGGCCAGCACGACCGGCAGGACGGCGCTCTTCGAGCCCAGCGTCGCCGGGGAGTCGAGCAGGACGACGTCGGCGTCGGCCGCGAGCGTCGCGACGACGTCGCGCAGGCGCCCCGGGTCGGCGGCCTCGAAGCCCGCGAGGTCGGTGCCACAGGGCACGACGCGCATGCCGTAGCGCTCGTAGACGGCGTCCTCGACGGGTCGGTCGTCGACCGCGACGAGCAGGTCGTGGAGCGTGACGTCGACGTCGGTGAGACCGGCGTGGAAGAGGAGGTTCGCCATCCCGGTGTCGGCGTCGATGACGGTGACGTCGTGGTCCGCGGCGAGCGCCATCCCGAGTGCCAGCGTGGCGGTGGTCTTCCCGGTTCCCCCTTTGCCGCTGGCGACCGCGAACGCCTCGACCATCGGTTCGTACTCCCGCGGCACCGGGTAAAAACCATTCGTCGGTCACTGCTCGTCCGGGGAGTCCACGGGCTCGAAGCCGAAGGACGGGGCGGCCCCGTCGGGCTGCCAGAGGAGGTCCGCGATCACCTCGGGGTCACAGAGCAGGTCGGCGAGGTGGTCGTCGGCCGACTCGCGGAGCTCGCGGAGCCGGGCGGACTCCTCGAGCGGGTCGGTGACGCCCGCGTCGGCCCGGGACTGGCAGGCGTCGTAGAACTCCGCGAGCACGGTCTGGTAGTCGGCCACCGCGAGCGCCGTCTCGACCGCGCGCTGGAGGGTCTCGGGGCCCGCCGAGCCGGCGGGGTCCACGACCTGGTCGAAGGCGAGCAGCGGGAGGTCGTCGGGGACGTCGCCCGCGGCGAGCACCACCGGGATCCGCGGGTTGTCGAAGGCGCCGTCCCGGAGTCGCTCGAGCAACTCCACCGGGACCTCGTCGTGTGCGAGCCAGACGACGTCGGCGGCGCCCCGGTCGAGGCAGTCCGCCGCCGCGGCCGGCGAGTCGACGCGCTCCAGCCGTCGGCCCTCGAGCGCGTCCAGGTCGAGTGCGCCGGTGTCCGTCGCACCCGCCGACACGACGAGTATCACGTGCGGGGGAGTTGCACAGTTCGAGATATAACCGTTTGGAATCCGCAGGTGTCGACCGACGGACACCGGCGGGGCGGTCCTCCCGACCCCGTCTGACTCACTCGTCGCGGCGCTCGGCCATCCGGTTCCCGATCTGCCGGCCGAACCGGTAGCTCCGGACCGTCAGCGCCGCCCCCACCGCGAGGAGGAGGAGCGCCCCGACCAGGACCGGGGGCGAGACGTCGGGGGCCGCGACCGAGACGATGGCCCCGAACACCACCAGGACCCCGGCGGCGCCGAGGAGGAGTTTCCAGGTCTCCATATCCCTCCTCGGGACGCCCGCGGCAAGGGCATACCGGTCCGGCGCCGCGCGCGACCGCCGGGACAACTGATTAGGTCCGCCGCCCATCCCCTCCGGCGACCAAGCCGGGCGCATGGAACGGGCCATCAGCCCCGTCATCGGGGTGCTCGCGATGGTGATCGTCACCATCCTCCTCGCGTCGATGTTCGCCGTCACGTTCCCGGACGTCCGCGTCTGGGACCTCCAGTGGGCCCGGGACGTCGACCGGGGCGACTTCCGGCCGGACGGCGGCGCGGGCGGTGGCGTACCCGCGGTCGTGTACACCGACGAGCGGGGGACCCTCCACGCCGTCGCGCCGGGGGGAGCCGTCCGCACGTACAGCCCCGTCCCGGACCAGGGCGACTGGAACGCCGAGGCGATCGGGCCGCTGAAACGGGACCTCGACGGCGACGGTCGCCTCGAGGTGCCGTACGTCGACGGCCAGAACGACCTCGTGATCATCGACGCCGCGAACGAGAGCGACGTCCTCGTCAGCGACGCCGGGAAGCGACACCTCGCTGTCGGCGAGTGGGGGAACGCGACGCTCGACACCGAGACGTCGGTGTTCTACGTCGACAACGGCGACGGGAACAGCTACCGGTACACCCCGGGCGACCCGAGCGGCGAGCGCAACGAACTCGCCGTCGACGCCGCGCGGAACGTCAAGGCCGTCGCCGGCGTCGCGGACTACGACGGCGACGGCGACGCCGACGTCGTCTTCGTCGACAACGACGGCCACCCGGCGTACTTCGACGACGGCGCGGTCCACCGTCCCGGCGTCCACGCGGTGGGGAACAGCGCGCCGTACGGGGTCGGCGAGCCACGCGACATGGACGGCGACGGGCGGGTCCGCCTCCCGTCGATCAACCCGACGAGGGGCGAGAACGTGGTGGTCGTGAGCGAGGACGGCGACACGACCGCACTCGCGGGGGCCGACTACGCGAAGAAGGCGCCGGTGGTCGCCATCGACTGGACCGGCGACGATCGGAAGGAGGTGGTCTTCGTCGACGAGGGTCAGGAGCTGTCCTACGTCACCCTCGACGGGACTCGACACGTGATTACGGGCCCCGAGGGGGACCCGATCGAGGCGGACGCCGACCAGGGGACCGGCTGAGGCGGCCGCCGGCCACGGCGGCATGCACGACTCGGCCGTGGTCGCGGACTGTGCTCACCGGCACCGGTGTGCGCCCGGCCGGTTCGCGGTGCCGACGACGTCCGAAGACGGCCCGCTGTTCGGGCATCAGGGCGGAGGGCGACCGACAGGCGCGGTCAGCGCGAACGGGATACCAGAGTCCCCGGGGCGGCCCGCCAAGGTGCGGCCGGGGGACTGCGTACCGCTGTCTCGACTGGTGCACCGGACCTCGGGCTTCAGTGCTCCCAGCACTATGCCGGCCGTCCGGGCCGGCAACCGCCCGATACGAGGCCGACGTGACGTGGGCGCGATGGTTCTTTCCCTCTCCGAAAGGACATTGAGAATTGTTTTATATGCATCCTATATGATGGAAATGTTTAATATAATTCCGCCTGTCGTGAATTTCATGGCTTCCAATAATAGCCATGTTAGTAGGAGAAAGTCCTGAAATCAACCGGAGTCTCGGCGGCCGCTCTCTCGACGCTCCCGACGGCATCGGCGGACGACACTGTGAAACTCCCGTTCTTGTGACAGGGTGATACGGTGACTAGGTGGTTCGAAGCACCGAGGAGCTGGTACGAGCAGAACCAGCAGGCCAAACGGGTCCTCGAGCGAAACGGCCGGGAAGACGACGACAACGTCGTCGGGTGTGGGCTGGGGAGTACGAGCGAGAAGACCTTCGGTGGCTGGAACGGCCGAACGATTCACTACGACGTCCTGGACGAATCGGCGTTCGACGTCCCGGACGAAATAGAGGGGATTCCGGTCACCGTCTCCGAATCGGGCCCCGGGCAGGAGCTGTGTGGCTGCTACAACGACCACCAGTACAGTTCGATTCCGGGCGGCGCGTCCTGGGGGCTCAAGGGGACCGGTGGCTGGATGGAACTGCCTGTGCACGGGCAATTCGCAACGGCGCAGACCTACATCTTGACGGCAAACCACGTAATGGCAGATCCGGATTGTAACGGGACCAGTGGAAACACCGGCAAACAGTGCGGGAACGACGTCGGTGACGTCGAGTACTACAACACCGAGGAGGAATGGGCGCTGGTACAGGACACCTACGTCCCGGCATCGAACAAAATCGATAATACAGACTTCTTGCGGGATCTGAAGGGGCACGTTACCCAGAGCGGGTTAGACAGGCTCGAGTCGAACGGGTCGACATCAACAAAGCGGGAGCAGCCTCCGGAAATACGTACAGCGACATCAAGAACACGAACTACCACTACACGAATGGATGTCGAAATCTGAACTACAACGGTCTCGCGACGTACGTGGACGCCACGCACGGCGACTTCGGTTCGCCATTCTACTGGGTCGACGGGAACGGCGACGCCTAACTTTGCGGGCTCCTGAGTTTCGGCAAAAACGACGCGGGATACGATCGGTGCAGCAACGACATGCTGGATCAGTCGTGGGGAATCTCAGCCGAACACCTCTACTACAAACACGGCATCAGTTTCGGCCAGGGAGGCGAAACTGATACATAAATATAGTAACACCAATTGCTAACTTCCCGAATTTGTCCGTGAAATGAATGTGATCTCGTCAGGTGCCGGCGCTATAGACAAAAATAGCTTAATCTGTGGGCCTGTCAGGGAATCAACCTCGTAGTCCGGTCCCGCTCCCAGTCCACACCTCAGATTTCCTATCGAGGTATGGTATTCGCAGTACCGGAACCGGTTAAATGGGACGGGGAAATAGCCTCCCACCCCCACGATAAGAAAATCTGGGGCTTGTTTAGACGCGCGAATTCATGGGTTTGAGCGGTCGAGCGCGAGTTCGACGTTTCTGACGGCACACTTCAGCACGAGTTCTCTGAACTGTCCAAACCACGTTCGCGCTCTGACGAGCTCTCCGTATTTTCTCCGAAGCGCGAAAAACGTGGATTCGACGTTCGAGCGCTGGTGGTACGTTTCATCAGCTATCAGAGCGTTATTCGCAACGCCGTGCCAACCGAATTCGCGGTGCTTGATCGCGGTGTTCACGCCTTCTGAATGGAGTTTATGCCGAAGGAGCTCCCAGTCCTATCCTTTGTCAACAGCCACAGTTGACAGCTTGTCGAGATTCTGAACGAGGACCTGCCACCCGATCTGTGAATCGTGCGGTTGTTTCATCAAGCAATGTATACATAGGATTGCACCGGTCTTGCAGTCGATCAGCACCGTCGTCTTCACCGCGCGGAACGTGTAATTCGTGCGTTTGGCGTAGCTGGCTCGCCGCGACACGATCCATGCCGGTGGCGTCGATGGCCTGGACCTCGCCGGTGTCGTACAACTCCGACGATAACCACAGCAGGACGCGCCAGATCGGCATTTTGAGTTATTGATATCTCGCGCACACGTTGGTAAAGTCGGGGAGATCACCGGCCTCGAGCCCGAGTAGCCCGGCAATCCGCGGCATCTCGTGGAGCACGTCCAGCAGCTGGCGGTACGGGTGGTCGAGGTACTCTCGAAGGCCGTGCAGTGCCACGATTACCTAGTCGGCGTAGCCGCTTATCCCTCGCTGTATCGCGGGTGCTGGATCGTCGCCGACAGATTATTGAGCGAAACGACGCGTTGGGTGAAGCGTGGTAGATTGCTGGACACAAACAATCCTTCCCGTTTCACTTCCTAGTAAGTACGACATTTACAACGAGCTACTAGCAACACGATACTAAATAGAGAACAGCTCACGCCGCTGATCTCGAGCGTCTAAACACGGCCCTCTCCTCTCGAACCTGCTTTAGCAAGAATAGAACCAACCTCTCGAAGCGTAACTCCTGAACGTCTGCCGGTCCGAGTCCGGACCTACGCGTCGGGCGTCGCCGACGAGTTCACGGCGTACACCGTCACCGTGCCGAACCGCCGCGGCTCCAGCAGGTGCCCCTTCTCGAGGTTCGCGACGTCGTAGCGCTCCCATTCGTACGGCCCGACGTAGACGAAGCGGACGTCGTAGCGCTCGAGGAGCGTCGCCCGCGTCGACGCGGAGCCCTCGAAAATGCGACGGACGTGCCGCACCCGCCGGTCGTACGCCGCCTGCGGGTGGTAGTCTGCGGCGTGGGTCCACCCGGCGATTGTCGGCAACCCGGTCAGGCTCGACGCCGGATTCGCCGTGAAGCTGAACATCGCCGCCTCGGTGGGAGCGGCGGCGACGATGTGGGGCTGCCCCGGGCGGGCGTCGAGCCACTCGATCGCCGCGGCGTGGTCCGGGTGGTGGACACCGACGAAGGCCGTCGCGTCGAGCGTGAGCTCCTCGGTCACGGCGTGATCCCGGGTCGCGGCGTCGGACACCGCGAACGCACCGAACAGCGACGCGCTGACGACGAGGACGACGGCGGCCGCCGTCCGGAACGACCGCGCACCGACCCTCCACGGCGTCCGTGGTCGCTCCGCTAGCCCTTCCGAGAGCACCGACGCGAGGGCCACGCCAGCCGCGACCGACCAGAGCAGCCACACCTGGCTGTGGACCTTGTACACTGTGTTGTACCGGCCGGCCGCGGCTCCCCCCTTTACGTAGGCGAACTCGACGAGCAGCGCCAGCCCCGCGCCCGCGAGGATCAACAGGACCGCGAAGCCGCCCGTCTCCTCGGGGCCCTCCTCCCACCCGCGGAGCAGCCACCACGCGGCGAGGAGGACCGGGACGACGATCGCGGCCGCGGCGACGTCCAGTTCGACGGCGACGAGCAGGAGAAGCGAGCCCACGAGCACCTGCACGAGGAGCGAGACGCGCTCGCGGAGCCGCGGCCAGAGCAGGAGCGCGAAGGCCGCGAGGAAGCCGCCGTAGTCAACGAGGTACACGCCGACGCCGGTCCGTGAGGGGAGGAACGCGATCGGCCGCGACGCGTTCGTCCCCAGGAGGAAAGGCGCGACGCTGAGCAGCGCGAGCGCACCGACAGCGATCGCCGCCAAAACCCCGGCACCGTAGCGACCGGCCTCCCCGACGGAGCCACGCACCTGGACGCGACTGAGGAACCCCGGACCAGCGCGGTTCGAGCGGAGGCCCGGACCGGCGCGGTCCGGGAGCAGGGTCCACGGCGCGGCGGGTGCGAACGCGACCGCGAGCGCCACGAGCCCCAGCCCGGTCGGGACACTCCAGACGTTCGTGAGCAAGACGAGGCCGACGGCCGGAGCGGCGGCGAGGAGCCGGCGCCGCCGCAGACGACGCTCCCCGGCGGGCGTCAGGTAGTACGCGAACAGGAGCGCGACGACGAGGAGTGTGATCGGTTGGCTCGACACGTGCGCGTGGAGACTCCCGATGACGACCGAGTACACCGGTACGTCCGTCGGGAACGGCGCGAAGTGGGTGGGCGCGAACCAGGAGAACGAGGCGGCGGGGGTCGGCGGCAGGCCGAGCGCCCCGCGGAGGTCGGCGGCGACCCCCGCCGGCAGGGCGTGAGACAGCACCCGGATCGGTTCGAAGAGGTTCCCGCCGAGCGCGAGCATCAGTGCCGTGACCCCGCCCGCGACCCGTCGGCGGAGCCCCCGGACGGCACCGATCGACCCGCCGAGGTCGTACGCGCCGGTGACGAGCATCGCGTAGGTCGTCGGGACCGCCAGGTTCGGGACGACGCGGGCGGGCGTCCCGGTGAGCGTCGCCCAGATCACCGCCGAGAGGTGGCCGCCGTAGTAGTAGCGGACGGGCTCCGCGGCGAACCAGAAGTCCTCCGGGGGGAGCGCCGACGCCCGGAACAGCGTCTTCACGAGCCCGAAATTGAGGAAGCCCTCGGCCCAGATCTCGAGCTGTGGCGAGTCGAGGCGGAGGAAGACGGCCACGGCGAACGCCAGCGCGAACACGACGCTCGTCTCCGCGTACCGTCGCACCGGCGGCCGGGCTCCCGGTGCGTACGCGATCACCGAGAGCGCGGCGAGGACGACGAGGCCGACCAGGACGGTGGCGGGACCGAAGGCGACTTGCCCGACCCAGAAGACGACCAGCGTGGTGATCGCGGAGCCGACGGTGATCGCGAAGCCCGCACCCTGGCTCTCCATGGGATCGAGCAGCCACGTCGTCACCGGCAGCGCCAGGAGGCCGAGCGCGAGGAGGCCACCGAGCCAGCGGAGGGCCTGGGCGAGCACCGCGACGTCCGACATGCGTTCTCTGAAAACCGAACGTATCGATTCACTTAAAGTTTGTGACTCCCGGACCGGCACTGTTCAGATAAGCCGATTCCACGCCCAGTTCCACGCGAGGAACCACGATTCGACGGATTCCGCGCTGGCGTGACTAAACGTATTGTAGAACTGTTCTATTCGTCGTTTTACCTCCTGGAATATACGTTCGACGGATTCCGGTCTCCGTGCGTTTCGTGGCGGAAGTGCATCCCTGGTTCGTGGAGACTCGCCTGCAGCCACGGTGCACCGTCGACGAAGAATTCGGTGTCGTCGAGGTCGTGTTTCTCGTCGAGCTCTCGAAGAAACATCTTCGTTGACCCGAGATTTCGGTGGGAATAGAACCCAGCGTGGAGGATTATGTTCGTCTCCGGAGCCACGGCAGCAACGAACCAGAACCGTTCGCCCTCGAGTTTGACGACCGTTTCGCCGAGCGCGATTTTCTCCGGATCTCGTCCGTCCGCCGGTTCGATATCCGCCTTCTGAACCAGTTGTGAACGGCCGATCTGGCACGCTCTACGCCAAAACACTCGAGAATAAAACTGTATTTGAAAGAGAGAGACCGCGAAGATGGAGTCGGCTCGCGAGGTTCATCACCGGTTTCGGCGTCGCAACACGTTCCACAAAATCTAACTCGAGAGCGTCGCTACCGCCGATGAGGCGGGCGATTTCGTCTATAGTCACTTCGAAATACCCGCCTCAATTTCCTAGTAGATTACGTCTAGCAACCGTCAGACGAACCCGAATAGTATCAGATAAATAATGAAAAGGTTTAATGTAATTCCGTGTCGTCTGATTTTCGTGGTTCCCAATAACAGCCATGTCAGTAGGAGAAAGGTGCTGCAATCAACGGGTGTCTCGGCAGCTGCGCTGTCGACCCTCCCGACAGCGTCTGCGGACGATACGGTGAAGCTCCCGTTCTTGAAACAGGGCGATACGGTGAAGAGGTGGCTCGAGGCTCCGAGGAGCTGGCACGAGCACAACGAGCATGCCAAACGGGTACTCGAACGGAACGGCCGAGTAGACGACGACAACGTCGTCGGGTGTGGGCTCGGTAGTACGAGCGAGAAGATGTTCGGGGGATGGAAGGGGCGGGTAATTCACTACGACGTCCTGGACGATTCGAAGTTCAACGGCCCGGACGAAATCGAGGGCGTTCCGGTTACAGTGTCCGAAACTGGCCCAGCGAAAGAGTTGTGTGGTTGTTACAATAATAAACCATATGACCCAATTCCTGGGGGAGCCTCTTGGTCCCGCCAAGGGTCGGGTCTCGAATATGATGGGACAGCATGTGCGCGTGCCCACAAGAACGGGGAAGACTACATCTTAACCGCCAACCACGTAATGAACGACAGTAAGTGTACAGAGACAATTGGGGAAACAGCTGACCAATGCGGAAACGATGTTGGAGATGTGATGATATCCAATAGAGAAGAGGATTGGGCACTCGTAAACGATAGAATAACACAGGCATCTAGTGAGATTGACGATACATATTATTTGAGAACTCTAAAGGGGCACGTCACCCAAACCGGACTGTACAATCTTAAGAACGCAGGTATCGACATATGTAAAGCTGGAGCAAGCTCTGGACGTACGTGTAGTGATATAAGATACACTAACTACCAGTATACTGAAGATTGTAGAGACTTTAAAAATAACGGAATGTCAACGTATGTGGATGCCACCCATAGAGATTCTGGAGCGCCATTTTACTGGCTCGACGAGAATTACGATGCGTGGCTGTGCGGACTTCTAACCTACGCCCATGAAAATGACAAAGCGGGATATTCTGAATGTGGTATGGATATGCATGATTCAACATTTGGTATCTCCGCCGAGCATCTATACTACGATCACGGCATCAGCTTCGGCGAGGGTGGCAGAACGGATGCGGAGGGAGTTTAGTGAAAAGGTAACTGCTCACCTCCTGTCACAGCTTCCACCCCATCGGAGTCACCCTCCCATTGGTGGTCGATAACTGGCCGATTGTTACGACTGCCGACAAGTTTTTTCAGATCGTCAGTCATCACTGGTTGCGTTCACCGAGAAACGTCGTTACTCCTGAATTCGGGCTCTCCCCAGCAACTACACCTCGAACCTCCAGAAGCCGAGCGGCGACCTGTTCGTCGCCACGCCACAGGACGACGGTACGTGGCCGGTCGAGAAGTTCTCCGTCGCGAACACCCCGAACGGCGAGCTCAACCGCGTCGTGAACTCCATGGGTCGCGACGAGGACGGCTTCCTCTACCTCCTCACCGTCGGCGTCCCGGACAAGTCCAACCGGTTCCAGTACGGCGCCGGCCAGGTGCTCAAGGTCGTCCCGCCCGGCACGCAGTCGGGGCCGCTGCCGACGCCCACGTCGGTCTGAGCGGGTCGGACGGGCCGCGACGGGCACGACCCTCGCGTGGTCAGTGCCGTCTGATCCCGGCGGCCGCAGAACTATGTGGAGCCCGGGCAAACCCCGGCGCATGGTGGACTGGCTGTTCTTCGGCGCCGGGGTGGTCTTCGTCCTGCTCGGCCTGTTGCGACTGCGGATTCCCGCGCAGTTCTCGGCGCTCCGCGGCGGCGTCGTCCGCGAGTACGAGGCGGGCGGCTACGCGAAGCAGATCGGGAAGGGGTCGCTCACGCACGTGGTGTTGCTGGTCGGCCTCGGCGTCGTGTTCCTCGTGCTCTCGGTGAGCTGACACCCTCGGGCCGGGCTGTTCGGACGGACCCACGTCGCCGCGGGACGGACCGCACCGATTGGTTTCGGCGGTCCCGAGTGGCCCGCCTCCCGTCCGCGGGCTGCCCGAGGCGACACAACTTGGCTAGCGTGCCATGGGCGGTCGGGTCCACCCCTCGGGTATGGACAGGGCCGTGAGCCCGGTCATCGGAACGGTCGTGCTGGTGGTGATCGTCATCCTCCTCGCGAGCACGTTCACCGTCGGCCTCCCGGGGATGGTGGACTTCGGGCGCCTCGGCGAGACCGTCGAGGGGCTGCGGGAGGCGCCGGACGACCACTCTATCCCGACCGGGGAGCTCGTCAGCGCCCTCGAGGACGACGCCCTCGAGAGCGGTGCCCGCCACCGCATCGAGTTCCACATCCGCGACGGCTCGAACACCGCCGGCAACTCGCTGAACGTCGTCCAGATAGAGTACGAGGCGACCGACGTGACGGCGATGGACGCGCGGTCCGACGTGACGAAGCTCGGTATCGACACGGACGGCGACCGGAAGGTGGACGTGAACGCCCACGGCGACCTGGAGTGCTGTCCGCCGAGCGACGGGGTCATCGTCACCGACGGCGGTCACACCCTCCGGCTGGAGCTCTCGGGCAACTACAACCTCGAGGAGGACGACACGGTGATCGTGGTGTACGACGACGTCACGAACCCCGGCGAGGGGACCTACGACGTGACCGTCTCCGTCAACGGGGACGTGTCCCGGACCGGCCAGCTCACCACGGAGTGACTGCGGCTCACATTGGGTCGGTCGGACGTGCTGGGAAAATCCACCCTCCCCGATTTGAACTCGGTCAGACGTTCCGGGCGTGCGGCGCTTCGCGCCGTTCCGGGGCTGCGACTGACCTGCTCAAATCGGCTCGGTCGGATTTGCTGCGCAAATCCGCCCTCCCCGATTTGAACGGGGGGCAAGC
>JBDGTC010000063.1:47372-47699 GCA_042217215.1 Halobacteriaceae archaeon | reverse complement strand
GACGCCGCCGGCATGGTCAAACGCCAGATCCTCAAGCGGCCGGTCGTCTCCCGCGACATCGTGCCGGTCATGTCGAGTACCAACCACCCGTTCATGCGCTCGCCGGGCCAGGCCATCCCGCTGATCGCGGTCGAAACGGAGCCCGAGGGCGTCGTACTCGTCACCGAAGACACGGACGTCGAGTTGCGAGAGGAGCCCATCTCGGGCTTCGAACGGACCGGCGGCGGCATCACCTACGAGGACATCGGCGGCCTCCAGAACGAGATACAGCGAGTCCGGGAGATGGTCGAACTCCCGATGAAACACCCCCAGATCTTCCAGAAGCTC
>JBDGTC010000063.1:28805-47325 GCA_042217215.1 Halobacteriaceae archaeon | reverse complement strand
GAGTTTCTTCTCCATCGCGGGCCCGGAGATCATCTCGAAGTACTACGGCGAGTCAGAACAACAGCTCCGCGAGATCTTCGATGACGCCAAAGACGAGTCGCCGGCGATCATCTTCATCGACGAACTCGACTCGATCGCGCCCAAGCGAGAGGACGTGACCGGCGAGGTCGAGCGTCGGGTCGTCGCCCAGTTGCTCACCATGATGGACGGCCTCGAGGGTCGGGGGCAGGTCATCGTCATCGCGGCGACCAACCGCGTCGACGCGGTCGATCCGGCGCTGCGTCGCCCGGGTCGCTTCGACCGGGAGATCGAGATCGGCGTCCCCGACGAGATGGGTCGCGAGGAGATCCTGACCATCCACACCCGGGGGATGCCGCTCAGCGACGACATCAGCCTCCCGGAACTCGCCGACGACACGCACGGCTTCGTGGGCGCGGACATCGAGTCGCTGACCAAGGAGGCCGCGATGCGGGCGCTCCGGCGCTACCTGCCGGAGATCGACCTCGACGAGGAGGACATCCCGCCCTCGCTGATCGACCGGATGATCGTCAAGCGCGAGGACTTCCGCGGCGCCCTGAGCGAGGTCGAGCCCTCAGCGATGCGCGAGGTGCTCGTCGAGCTCCCGAAGATCACCTGGGACGACGTCGGCGGACTCGCCGAGGCCAAGACCTCCATCAAGGAGTCCGTGGAGTGGCCGCTCAACCGCCCGGAGAAGTTCACCCGCCTGGGCGTCGAGCCGCCCGCGGGCGTCCTGCTGTACGGTCCGCCGGGCACCGGGAAGACCCTCATGGCGAAGGCCGTCGCCAACGAGACTAACGCCAACTTCATCTCGGTGCGGGGGCCACAGCTCCTCTCGAAGTGGGTCGGCGAGTCCGAGAAGGCAATCCGGCAGACGTTCCGGAAGGCCCGGCAGGTCGCGCCCTGCGTCATCTTCTTCGACGAGCTCGACGCCCTCGCGCCCGGCCGCGGCCAGGACGTCGGGAACAACGTCTCCGAGCGCGTCGTCAACCAGCTGCTCACGGAGCTCGACGGGCTCGAGGAGATGGAGGAGGTCATGGTCATCGGCGCGACCAACCGGCCGGACATCATCGACCCCGCGCTCATCCGCTCGGGGCGGTTCGACCGCCTCGTGATGGTCGGCCAGCCCGACGAGGACGGTCGCGAGGAGATCCTCCGCATCCACACGGAGGACACGCCCCTGACGGCCGACGTCAGCCTGCGCGAGCTGGCCGAGATCACCGACGGCTACGTGGGCTCGGACCTCGCGTCCATCGCCCGCGAGGCCGCGATGGAGGCGCTGCGGGACGACTCCGACGCCGAGGAGGTCGGGATGCGGCACTTCCGCCAGGCCATGGAGAACGTGCGCCCGACCATCACGGAGGATCTCCTCGACTACTACGACAGCGTCGAGGAGGAGTTCCGCGGGACGACGTCCGCACCGAGCGAGCGGTCGACGCGGCGGATGGGGTTCCAGTAAGCGAGGTGTGCGAGGGGTCCGGCCGCGTGTCGGCGACAGCCGACCGCGGCCGGTCACCTCGACACCGAGGCCGGGGAGGAGCGAAGCGACGACCCGGCCGAGGCGAAGACGAGGGGCGAGCGGCCTGGTCGGCGCGCGCGAGGCGTGAACGGAGTGAGCGCCTCGGAAGGAGCGAGCGGAGCGAGGTCTTCGACCCCGCAGGCAGCCGGCGCGAAGCGCCGGCGACGGCGAAGCCGCGAGCGCGCCGACATGGCCGCGACGAACCTCGAGACGGGTCGCGGGAGCGGCGCGGAGCGCCGCGACACGCGACCCGCGGGAGGTGACCGGCTGCGACGTGAGAGAGGGCGAACCGGCCGATGGATCACTGCGCACGCCCTGCTCTCACGGCCCACATTTAAGTACCTCGTAATTGAAAGGACGCCACAATGGTCGAAGTCGAAATGACTCGAACACACGGCGTCCACGACGGTGGAGGTGTGTGCCGATGGGACTGACGAAGACGTTCTACAAGGCGCTGGCCGTCGCCTGGTTCGTCGTGGTGTTCGGCGCGGTGATATCCGTCGACCAGGGACTGGCGGAGCCCTGGCTGTCCATCTCGGACGTTCCCGGTGGCTTCACAGGTGGGATAGCCATCGGAATCGTCGCTGCGTTCCTCGGGTGGATGGTGATCTCGTCTCGCATCACCCGGATCGAGCGGGCCGAGTGGCGGGAGGTCGGGCGGCAGGCGGGCCTCCGGCCCGCCGGGGACGGTGCCGAGAGCGGATCGGAGCTCACGGGCACCATCGACGGCCGCACGGTGTCCGCCCGCTACGAGAAGGTCAACGTGGAGAGTGGGGAATGAGTTTCCACTGGGTCACGTCCGTCGACGCAGAATTGGAGGCGCAGGCCGACGAGGGAGTGGTCTTCGGCAACCCCCGTGACAGAGACCGCGGGAGACACGAGAACGTCGATTTCGGCCGGTTTGCCGAGACCGTCTCCGACGCGGAGGGACTGTTCGCCACGACGAAGGGAGAGCTGTTCCTGGTGGGAACGTCGGCACCGGCCGTGGAAGCCGTCGCCGACGCATCGTCCGGGGAGGCTCTCCGCGGGAGTGAGGACCTGAACGTCGTCGCCGCTGGCGACGCATCCAGCGTGGTCGCAGCGTGGACGGAGGCGATCAGAGAGGGATTGGAGTGGGAGGGAAGCTGGAAGGCCGAGAACTCGGTGGACAACCTCGTCGACGACGTCCCGGGGGACGCCTCGACGGTCACCATCGAGACGCGCGGCGAGCACCCCATCCGGGACGGTGACGAACTCCGGCGACTGGCCGAGGCGGCTGTCGCGATTGCGGACGCCTTCGAGGCGTCCCGCTCGTGAGCAGGTGCTGCCCTCCGCGAGGCCGTCACTCCGTCTCGTGACCGCCGGCGCCACCCCTGACCGAGAGTGAATCGGCGTCCCCGAACAGTCCTTTGCCGAGGACCGCGAGACCACTGACCGTGAAGACCGCCGAGAGAAACAGTACGAAGAGGAGTTTCGATCCCGATGGTCGACTGGATTCGCGAGCCACGAGCCAGGGAGCGACGTCCAGTACCCACCGTCCCACCGACGGAACCACGTAGAGCAGGTCGGTCGGGACGCCGACGCCGAGTACCAGCACGCCGACGCCACAGGCCGTAAAGAGGACCCCGTTCACGACCCACACGATCCGGATGGCGGTTTTTCCGATGCTGGAAGCCATGGACCCCCAGACACGTTCACACGTGTTAATTTTTTGGCCGGAGCAGTCCGACCACCTCGAACCCAGCCGTCGTGGCCGCCACAGCGACGTCCCTCGCGCTGCGAGGGGTGAGGATCCCAGCTCTCAGCCCACACACTCGCCTCACGACTTCTCCGGCGAGAAAGATGTCGGGAATGAAGTAAATAGCCAGAGTAATGAGAGCCGACCTTCTTGGTGTGGAATATGAAACGACGGCACCTGCTCGCCATCGCTGGCACGACGGCCGGGGCGGGGTGGCTCGGGTACGACCAGCTCGTCTGTGACAGGGTCGACGAGTCGGCCCTCCAGCAGTCCCCCGTCCAGGCGACCGGAGACCCGGTATCGGTCCAGAGAACGATCGAAGGCGGACGGTACTACTACGAGGAGGACCGACAGCGGGTCCGTCACGAGAAGGGTTTACAGCAAGATGGGACGAGGGAGGTCGAGTACACGGCGTGGGAGCAGTTCGGGAAATTTCACTGCGGCAGCTTGGCGAGGTTATCATTGCTAGACTCCTACGGTCAACGATGGGCCCCTCTCAGCATCCGCGTCGGCGACGCCCACGAGAGAATCTCGGTGAAGCTCGTTACACGGACCGACCACGACGGCTGCGTGAAAGCGAGACCAGGCGTGAGTCCGACCGAAATTCAGTCTGACCTACCACGGACCGTCACGAGCACGGTATCCCTGGAGGGTCACGACTACTCGGTAACCTATCCGGTATTCGTCCGCGACGAAGTCCGCGTCGCTGGTGCCACGTAGGATTCCGAAACGCCACACCTGCGGTAGCTCCACGGTGCGGAGGTAGTGTAGACCGACGGTGTACCGCAGTTCCCGTCACGCTCCGCCGCCCTGGGAACTTCCCGCCGGGAAAAGGTCTTTCACGGCACCCCGCGCCTAGTTACAGTATGATATCCCTGGACGACGCCGTCACCGCGCGTCTGGAGTCCCACGGCGCCCGCTTCGAGGTGCTCGTCGACCCCGACGCCGCCCTCGCGATGAAGCGCGGGGAGTTCGAGGGCGAGCTCGAGGACGTCATCGCGGCGCGGGACGTCTTCGAGAACGCCTCGCGGGGCGACCGGCCGGCCGAGGAGGACTTAGAGGAGGTCTTCGGGACGACCGACCCGATGGAGATCATCCCCGAGGTCGTCGAGCGCGGGGAGATCCAGATCACGGCGGAGCAGCGCGCGGAGATGAAACAGCAGAAGCACAACCAGCTGGTGACCCACATCACCCGGAACGCCGTCAACCCCCAGATGGACGACGCGCCCCATCCGCCCGAGCGCATCGAGAGCGCGCTCGAGGACGCGGGCTTCAACGTCGACCCGATGGAGCCCGTCGAGAGCCAGGTCGACGACGCGCTCGAGGCGCTCCGGCCCGTCATCCCCATCCGCTTCGACGAGGTCACCATCGCGGTGCAGCTCCCCGCCGAGCACGCCGGCTCGGGGCAGGCCCGCGTCCGGGAGTTCGGCGACCTCGAGCGCGAGGAGTGGCAGGCCGACGGCTCGTGGGTCGGGGTGCTCACCTTCCCCGCGGGGATGCAGAACGAGTTCTACGAGCTGGTCAACGAGGTGTCGGCCGGGGAGGCCGAGACGCGCATCGTCAGCGACGAGGACGAGATCAAGACGCGGTGAGTGCGGCGGGCGAGGCGAGGCGCGCCGGCTCAGCCCTTCCGGAAGCCGACCGCGAAGCCGCCCGCGAACCCGGCGGAGATCGAGAGCGTCGAGAGGACGGTGTTCAGCCACGGTGCGGCGGTGCCCTGCGCGGCGTCCGCGGAGGAGAGAAAGCCCGCGCCGAGCTTCTCCCAGTTCACCTGGAGGATGCCCCTGGACTCGAGGAACTTGAAGAGCGCGAGCTGGATGCCGATGATCACGGCCACGAGCTTCGCCACCTTCTTCGCCGCGAACCCGATGACGGCGCCGATGACCGCCCCGGTGCCGAGCTCGAGGCCGAGTGACTGCAGGTCGACCGTGCCGAGGGTCTGTGCGAGCACTGCGGGCATGGGCCTCCGTCGCCCAGCGAGCGGCATGACTCTTGTGGCCACGCCGGTTATTTAAGTGGGCCCGGGCCGTACTTAGAGGCGAGTGACCGGCGACGATTCCACGCGAGCGGTGATCGCGAAGCGGGTGGACACCGGCACGGCCGACACCACGGAGATGGCGGCGCTGCTCCACTCGGCCGGCTACGAGGTCGTGGCCACCCTCACGCAGTCCCGACCCGAGGACGCGGCCCTGCAGTTCGGGGAGGGGAAGGCCGAGGAGCTGGCGCGGGCGGTCGAGCGCACCGGTGCAGAGACGGTCGTCTTCGACAACCGCCTCGGGCCGTACCAGACCTACAACCTCGGCCAGCGACTGCCCGACGGCGTCCAGGTGATGGACCGGTTCCGGCTCATCCTCGAGATCTTCGGCCAGCGCGCGGAGACCCGGAAGGCCCAGCTCCAGGTGGAGCTCGCGGAGCTCCGGTACGAGCTGCCGCGCGCGGCGGCCAAGACCAGCCTCGCCCGCCGCGAGGAGCACCCCGGGTTCATGGGTCTCGGGGAGTACGACGAGAGCCGCGAGCAGGACATCAAGTCCCAGATCTCGGCCATCAGGGACGAGCTCGAACAGATCGAGCGCACCGAGGAGCACCGCCGCGAGCAGCGCCGCGAGTCGGGGTTCGACCTCGTGGCGCTCGCGGGCTACACGAACGCCGGGAAGTCGACGCTGATGCAGGCGCTCGCCGAGGACCTCGAGGTGGGCGAGAACGAGGACCGCCACCCGGACCTCGACACCACCGCCGAGGCCCAGGACCGGCTGTTCACGACGCTGGGGACGACGACCCGCCGACTCGACATGGACCGCCGCGACGTGCTCCTCACCGACACCGTCGGCTTCGTCTCAGACCTGCCCCACTGGCTGGTCGAGTCGTTCCGGTCGACGCTGGAGTCGGTGTACCGTGCCGACCTCGTGCTGCTGGTGGTCGACGTCACCGAGCCGGTCGCGGAGATCCGCGAGAAGCTCGCCACCTCCCACGACACGCTGGCCGAGCGCAACGAGGGACCCATCGTCACGGTCCTCAACAAGGTCGACGCGGTCGACGACGCGGAGCTGGCGCGCAAGCGCGAGGCCGTCGAGGCCCTCACGCGTGCCCCCGTGGCGGTCAGCGCCGCCGAGGAGCAGAACATCGCAGAGCTGCGGAACCGCATCGACGCCGCGCTCCCCCAGCGGGAGCGCGAGCGCCTCGTGCTCCCGCTCTGTGACGAGGCGATGAGCATCGTGTCCTGGGTCCACGACAACGCCCACGTCCGCGACGTCGACTACGGGAGCGAGGAGGTCGTCATCGACTTCGAGGCGCGCCCCGCCGTGGTGGAGCGCTCGCGCTCGAAGGCCGGGGACGTGACGCCCACGCCCGGCTGAACCCGGGCGGCCCCCTCACTCCGCCTCGCTCCAGAGCACCGACGGGAGTTCCTCCGGCAGGTCCGACGCCAGCAGGCCGTAGCCCGACTCCGCGACCAGCCGGTCGCCGGCGGCGCCGTTCGCGTACGCCGCGATGGCCGCCGCGTCGACCGGGTCCTGCACCGCGAGCAGCGCCGCCGTCGCACCGGCGAGGACGTCGCCCGTCCCGCCGACGGTCATCCCGGGGTTCCCGGTCCGGTTCACCCGCGTGGTCTCGCCGTCGCTGACCACGTCGTAGCGGCCCTTCACGAGCAGCGTGTGTCCGAGGTCGGCGGCGAAGGCCTCGACGGCGTCGGCGCGCTCGCGCCAGTCCTCGACGGCGGGGCCGCCCATCTCCCGCAGTTCGCCCTGATGGGGCGTGCAGACGATGGTAGCGTCCGTGTCCACGTCCGGGACGACGGAGAGCGCGTCGGCGTCGACCACCGCACGGCCCTCGTAGCGTTCGAGGAACGCCCCCACCGCCTCCAGCGTCGTCGGGTCGTCGCCGAGCCCCGGCCCGACGAGCACGACGTCCCGCCCGGAAACGGCGGCGAGGAGGTCGTCGACGTGGGCCGGCGAGACGCGCTCGCCGGGGAGCGCGTCGACGATGAGGTCCGGGGAGTAGCCCTGGACGCGATCGGCGACCGACACCGGCGTCGCGACGAACGCCAGGTCCGCCCCGGTACGGAGCGCCGCCCGCGCGGCGAGCGCCGGTGCCCCGGTGTACGGTCCCCCGCCCACGACCGTCACGCGCCCAAACGCCCCCTTGTGGCTCTCCGCGGGGCGCTCGAGGCGGAGGAGGTCGCCGGGACCGACGAACGTCTCGGCGGCCGCGGGGATGCCGATGTCGGCGACCGTGACCGACTCGCCCGCGAGCCCCGGCTTCGGCCGGTGAAAGGTCACGACGTGGTCGGCGTCGACGCAGCCGGGCGACCGCTCGCCGGTCTCGGCGTCGAGGCCGGATGGTACGTCGACGGCGACGACGGGCGCGGGGCTGTCGTTGAGCTGTCGCGCCGCGGTGCGCTCGGGCTCGCGGAGCGCGCCGGAGACGCCCGTCCCGAGCATCGCGTCGACGAGGAGGTCGGGGACGGGGACCTCCGGGTCGTCGCCGGTGTCCGCCGCGTCGCCGTCCCCGCCGGCGACCCGCGGGTCGACGACGAGGTCCCGCGAGTCCGTCACGGCCCGCGCGTCCACGGCCGCCCGCTCGAGTGCGTCCCAGTTCTCGCGGGCGATGTCGGTCCCGATGGCCGACGGGCGGCCGAGCAGGAGCACCGTCACCCGGCGGTCGTCGAGGAAGCGCGCGGCCACGAGGGCGTCACCGCCGTTGTTCCCCCGGCCCGCGACGACCGTGACCGCGTCGCCCGGGGCCGTGCGCTCGCGGACCGCCCGCGCGACGGCGTTGCCACTCGACTCCATGAGCTGCTTCTGGGGCACGCCGAGGGCGGCGGCGTTGCGGTCCAGCACCGCGACCTCCGCCCCCGTCAGTGCGTCGCCCTCCGCCGGCGACGGCTCGTCTGTCATGGGCGGGGATTCCACCGGACGTGCCTAAACGCTGCCGCCGCTCGGCGGCTCGACGGGCCGACCTATTCCTCTGCTGGTGCCGGCACCGGAGCGGCATCGATACCGCGCGTTCGGAGGTAGTGGAAGACGTAGGTCTGCACGTACCCCGCGAGCTCGCCGCCGAGGCGGTCGCGGATGGCCCGGGACGTCTCGGCGTAGCTCCCGCGCTCGCAGTTCGGGAAGTACGTCGCGATGGCCCGACGGATCCAGGTGTCGAGGGGGACCGCCTCCCGGTAGCACAGCGAGAAGAGCAACACGCAGTCGGCGACTTTCTCGCCCACGCCGACGAACGCCGTGAGCGCCTCGCGCGCGGCCTCGTAGGGGAGCCCGTCGGCGGCGTCGCGGGACTGCTCGCCGTCCGCGACAATCGCCGCGGTGTCCCGGACGTACGGCGCGCGGTACCCCAGCTTGAGCCCGCGCAGGTCGGCCTCCTCGGCGGCCGCGAGGTCGGCGGAAGACGGGAACGTGTGCGTCGTGTGGCCCGCGAGCGTCACGGGTTCCCCGTATCGCTCCCGGAGGGCCCCACACATCGCGAAGATGCGCTCGACGCGCATCTGCGCGGAGCAGATGAACGAGACCAGCGTCGGCCAGAACGGCTCGGCGACGAGGCGGAGCCCCGGCGTCGCCGCGAAGGCGGCGTCGACGACCGGGTCGGCGGGCGCCGCGTCGGCCACGGCACCCAGATCGTCGTCGAGACAGAGGCGGCGACCGAGGACCGCTTCTGGGTCCGCAACGCCGTCGCTCGCTCGCCACTCGAGGCGGCCATCCCGGACCCGCGCGTGGAGCGCGCCGCCCGAGGCGGTGGTCGCGTACCACCCCGTCTCCGGCGCGGCCGTCGGGGCGTCGTCCGCCGGCGCCGGTGCCCGCTCCGCCCACGCGACGTCGCCGTACGTCCCGCCGTCGACGCGCTCCCAGAGGAAGGTCTGCCCGCTCTCGAGGGTGGCCGTCAGGTCGAGGCCTCCTGGCGGTAGCGGGAGGGTTCCGGAGCGCACGACCGGAGTCAGGCCGCGGTGCCGGAGAAGCCTGTCGGTGCGCGCCAGACCCGCGCCCGTATTACTCTGGTCCCACTTACTTCCCGCCCGGTGCCGTCACCACGTAGTGACATGGACTGCAGCGTCGTCGTCGAGGCCGCCGTCCAGGTGTACGACGTCGGGACCCGGGACGAGGCCGTCCGCATCGCGATCTCGAAGACCGGCGACCAGCTCAACCCGGACCTCAACTACGTCGAGATCAGCCCGGGGACGCGGCGGTGCAGCGAGTGCGGCGACCGGTTGCGCCCGGCGTTCGTCGCCGCCGACGAGGCCCTGGTCGACCTCGACCTCGAGATGGACGTGTTCAACGTCGAGCGCGAGGAGCACGCCCGCCGCATCGCCCGGAAGGAGATCGGTCAACGCCTCCCGGAGGTGCCACTCGCCGTGGAGACGGTGGAGGTCATCGACGGGGATGGCGGGTCACCCGAGGCCACCGGTGACGCGGTCGACGTGTCCTCGGAGGTGTCGCCAGATGGGGCCGGCAGTCCCCCGGAGTCCCCCGCGCCGGAGCGGGGTGCGGAGGGCGACCCGCGGCGCGACGGCACGCGCTGAGACGGCGAGGAGAGCCGTGACTGGAGGAGTGGGCGCTGCTGGTCCGCGAGAACTGCCTCAGTCTGCGGTCGCGGCGACGGGTTCGCGGGCCTCCGCCTCGAACTCGTCGGTGAGACACTCGACCAGGGCGAAGACGGCCGCCTTGTGGTCGGTCTTGGACTTGTGGATGGAGGTGGGCCGAACGCCCATCTCCTCGTAGTCGGTGAGATCGATCTTCATGTCGTGGTTCTCTTCGAAGTGCGTGCCGGCCTCCGCGAGCAGGCCGTGCAGGTGGATGAGCTCCTGCTTCTTCATGAACACCGCTTCGTAGCGACCGGAGGGTTATATTATTATCCTGAGTACCGTTACCAAACCACCCCGTCGCACGGGACGAGGGCGGCGAGCGGCGGAGTGTGAAACGACTCCGCGGCGAATCGCTCGCGCGGGCGCCGGCTGGCGTGCGCGTGCCGAGGGGTTTTTTCCGCGGCGGCAAGTAGACCGCCACATGGACTACGAGGACCAACTCGACCGCGCCCTCGAGCAGACCCCCGACATCGAGGCGAGCGGCGCGCGCTTCGAGGTGCCCGAGCCGGAGGTCCGCCAGGAGGGCAACGTCACGGTGTACGAGAACTTCCAGGCCACCCTGGACCGGCTCGACCGCGAGGCCGAGCACGTCCTGAAGTTCCTCCAGAACGAGGTCGGCACCGCCGCACAGATCGACGAGAGCGGCCGTGCGCGACTCACCGGCTCGTTCGGCGCCGACCGGGTCCAGGACGTCCTCGACGCGTACGTGGCGGCCTACGTCACCTGTCCCGAGTGTGGCCTCCCTGACACGCAGGTAGTCACCGAGCAGGGCGTCGAGATGCTCCAGTGTGAGGCCTGTGGCGCGCGTTCCGCGGCCGGCGAGAGCTGAGCGCGATCGACGGTCCGGCGGAAGCCGTCAGGCCTCGAGGCGCTTGAGGGTCTCCAGGTCGCGATCCGTGCGCATGAACTCCGCCAGCCGGCGGGTGGCGTGACACCCCGGACAGGAGAAGTTCTGGGTGTGATTGGGGAGGTCACCGGGCGTCTCCTCCCAGTGCTTCTGGCACTCCGGGCAGAGCAACTGGACGTACGCCTCGTTCATCTCGTCCGGAGAGTCGGCCGGAGTCCGGAAAAAGCCTCGGGCCTCACACGGTGAACAGGTCCCCGGCCGTCGGGACGTCGAAGAGACCGATGCGGGCGCCCGCATCGAGCCACGCGTGGCCGTACGAGAACGCCGCCAGCGCGTTGACGGGGTCGTCCCCCGCCCGGAAGTGCCGGCCGTCCTCGAGGTACGCCGCGGCCATCGCCTCGCACTCGGTCGCGGCGTCGTCGAGCGGGGAGTCGGGCGGGGCACAGGGCTCGACCGCCTCGAGCGCCTCGGCGAGCAGCCCCTCGTACCGGTCCACCTTCTCGTCGAGTTCGGCTGGCATGGAGACGGCCTCGCGGCCCGGGGACAAAGCCGCGGCGGTGTCCCCGGTGGATCGCCGCGCTCGCGGGCGGGACGGCCGGTGTCACAACCTACAAAGCGTTGCCCGCGCTCGGTACACCCATGACCGAGCCAGTCGAGCACCGCCGGCTGATCGTCGCCGGCACGGGAATCGCAGCCCTGACGGCGGGCATCTACGCCGCGCGCTCGAACAACGAACCGCTCCTGTTCGAGGGCGACGAGCCGGGCGGGCAGCTCACGCTGACGACGGAGGTCGACAACTACCCGGGCTTCCCCGAGGGCATCGGCGGCCCGGAGCTCATCCAGCACATGAAGAACCAGGCGACCCGCTTCGGCGCGGAGCTGCGCAACGGCGTCGTCGCGTCGGTCGACGACTCGGAGCGACCCTTCCGCGTCACGCTCGCGAACGGCGACGTCTACACCGCCGACGCCGTCGTGGCCGCCAGCGGCGCGAGTGCGCGCACGCTCGGCATCCCCGGGGAGGACGAGCTGATGGGGTACGGCGTCTCGACGTGTGCGACCTGCGACGGTGCGTTCTTCCGCGACGAGGACATGGTCGTGGTCGGCGGCGGCGACGCCGCCCTCGAGGAGGCCAGCTTTCTCACCCGCTTCGCCGACACCGTCTACCTCGTCCACCGCCGCGACGAGTTCCGCGCCGAGGACTACTGGATCGAGCGCGTCGAGGAGCACGTCGCCGACGACGAGATCGAGATCCTCTACGACACCGAGGCCGTCGAGGTCCACGGCACGCCGGCCGAGGGCGTCGACCGCGTCACCCTGGTCCACCACCCGGAGGGCCACCCCACCGAGAAGCTCGACGACCCGGCGACCGAACAGCGCGAACTCGACGTCGGCGCCTTCTTCGTCGCCATCGGTCACACGCCGAACACCGACTACCTCGCCGACACCGGCGTCGACCTCGACGACGAGGGGTACGTCCTCACGGAGGGCGGGCGGGGTGGGGGCCAGACGAAGACGGGCGTGCCCGGCCTGTTCGCCGCCGGCGACGTCGTGGACTACCACTACCAGCAGGCGGTCACGGCCGGCGGGATGGGCTGCAAGGCAGCCATCGACGCCGACGAGTACCTCGAGTCGGCCGTGGCCGTGGACCCCGGGGGCGCCGACGCAACCGCCGAGGCCGACGACTGACGGTTCCGGGACGGCGACGGTACCCGACGCCCGCGCCGGCGGCGGTCAGTCCAGCCGGTAGCCCGAGAGCCGGGCCGCCGCATCGACGTACGCCACGCCGCCGACCACGGCGGCGACCATGACGGCGGTCGCCGCGCCACCGAGTTCGAGCACCGAGGCGGGGAGATGGGCCGCCGCGGCGGCCGGTTCTGCGGCGGCCGAGAACGCGAACACCAGCGGCGCGGCCGTCCCCGCGAGGAGCACGGAGTACGCGAGGAAGGCCCACGGACTGGGCAGGCGGAGCTCGCGACCCCTCGCGACCGTCGTGGCGTGCCGGCACGGGAACCGGGTCCCCGCGGCCGCGGCGATGCCCGGCGCGACCAGACACAGCGCCGTGGCGGCGACCCACACCACCCCGACCTGGAGCGGGGCCAGCGGGCTCAGGGCGCCGGCGACGCCGACGAGCACCGTCGTGACCGGGAGCACCGTCGCCACACCGGCGGTGGCGAGGCCCGCGAGGAACGCACGGCCGGACACGGCCGTCGTGAGCGTCACGGGCAGGACCGGCTCCTCGTTCCCGATCGGGTTGAGGGTGAACAGCGCGCCCGCCGCCCACGCGCCGGCGACGCCCAGGAGCGCGGGGAGGCGGGCCGGAACGGTCCGCGTCACGGCGAACGCCTGCGCCTCGTAGAAGAGGAAGAAGACCGGCAGGAGAGCGTACTGGGCGACGTATGGCGCGCGCACCACCCGCCGCACGTTCTTCGTGGCGACGCTGCGCGCGGGGCGCGACAGTGCGCGGCGTGCAACGCCCGCGAGGCCGGCACCGACCGCGTTCTCCCGGAGCCGGACCACCGGGTCGCGCTCCGTCTCCGTCACGCCCTCCACGCCGTCGACGTACCAGAGCCACCGCGAGAGCGCGACGGCGGCGAGCGTCGTCCCCGCCGGCACAGCGACGAGCCCCGCGCCCCCGACGGCGGCGTGGACGGGGTCGACCGCGAGCGGGCCGGCGAGGAGCGCGAACTCCGCCGGCCAGCCGAGTGGCAGGTCCGAGAGCGCGACGCCGACGCGGCGCACCGAGCCGGGGTCGCCCATGAACACGAGGTACCCGCCGAGGAGCGCGCCGGTGGCGAGGAGGTTCGCCGCGAGCCGGTGGTTCGCGACGAACCGGGACCGCGCGGCGACGTTCTTCACCGCGAGCCCAAGGGCGAAGCCGACCGCGACGCCGGCAGCGAGGACTCCGAACAGGGTCGCGGCGACGAACGGGAGCGCGGCGCGGTGCCCGGAGCCCATCGCCACGCCGCTCGCGAACGCGAACACCGGCGCCGACGCCACGAGCACGACCCGGGCGACCTCGGCCGCGAGGAGGCCGGCGGCGACGTTGCGCGCAGCCGTGCTCGTGAGGAGCAGGTCGGCGGCGTCGGGGACCGACTTCCCCTTGACGCTGCGCTGCGTGGCGAAGAAGACCACCATCACGAAGACACCCGTCACGAGCGAGCGGGCGACGCCAAGCGACGTGAGTCCGGACCCGGGATCGACCGCCGTCGCCGCCGCACCGAGGAAGAAGCCCGCGGCCCCCGCCGCGAGCGCGTACGTCGCGACGAACGCCGCACCAAGGATGAGCTTCGGGGTGCGGTAGGGGCCCTCGCGCGCCAGCCGGCGCCACGAGCGCCGGACCTCCGTGGCGGCGACGAGGAGGGCGGTGCGGGGCGCGGGGACCAGCGCCATCGCCCGGGATTCCCACCGGACCGCCATAAGCGCCCGCCCTGTGCGTGCCCGGACGGGACCGAACGGGTGCACGTTACCGACCGACCCCGGCCGTCAGAGCCTTCAGGGGGCCGGTCGACGGGGTCGGCATGGCAGACCCGACCGAACTCACGTTCACCGTCGAGGGTCCCGAGGGCGAGACAGACACCGTGACCGTCCCGGCGTCGCTCCTCGACGCGCTCGGCCAGGGCGAGTCACACGTCGAGACCGTCGCGAGCGAGGCGCTCGTCACGTTCGTCACCCGGGCACACCAGCTCGTCCACCACGCAGAGGACGACGCCGACGCCGACCTCGAGGCCGCCGAGGAGGCCCTCCTCGACCGCTTCGAGGAGCGCTTCGGCGTGACCTACGCCGAGGCCACCGGCCACCAGCACTGACCGGACTGGCCTACACCGACCGGTAGTCCCCGAGGTTCGTCCCGTCGAGCAGGAACGCCTCGCCAGCCGGGAGCCCCTCGGGGAGAAACGGCGCGAGGAACTCCTGGCCGGGCACGTTCACCCACGTCCCGCCGACGAGTTCGTTGAACGCCGGGAACACGACCAGCTCTGCGTCCGTGCCGAGTGGCTCGCCGTGGTGGGCGTCGAACGGCGCCGGGTCGAGCGGCCCCCGGAGCCACGCGGGCTCGACACGCCGGCCGCCGACGGGGTCCTCGATGCGAACCGTCGGGTGCTCGTGACCGACACAGAGCACGTCCGCCCCGAGGACTGCCGGCGCCGGCCAGGTGTGTCCGTGTGCGAACCCGACGTCACCGCGCCGGACGCCGGCGGAGTCGACCACGTCGACCAGGTCGCCGAGCACCCGCGCCGGGCCGCCGTCGTGGTTGCCGGGCACCAGCGTCGCGGGGACGGAGAGGGCGTCGGCGAGTGCCTCGAGTTCCTCGCGCTCCGCGCGCCCGGGCTCGCCGATGCTGTCGCCGACGTCGCCGAGGAAGACCACCCGGTCGGCACCGGTCTCCGCCACGAGGTCCAGGAGCCGCTCGCGCCGTCGCTCGGTGCGGCTCGCTGCCTCGACGCCCTCCCGACGGAGGGTGGCCTCGACGCCGGCGTGGTAGTCGGCGACGACGAGCGCGGTGCCGTCCGGGTGCGGGACCGTGGCGGCCCGCTCGTCGAGGACGGGGGCGACCTCGACCACGTCAGATCGGGGTGAACTCGCCGTCGCCGGACTCGAAGCACCGTCCGCTCATGAGGGCGTCCTGGATGGCCGACTCGACGGCGTCCTCGTCGACGTCGCGCTCCGCGGTGACGTCCGCGACAAGATCCGCGCGCGAGGCGGCCCCGTCGCCCGCCTCGGCCAGCTCGCGCATCCGGTCGACGACAGCGTCCTCGAGGGTGTCGGCCGACGGCGACCCGGCCGCACCGCCCGCGTCCGTCGCCGGACCCGCGTCGGCGGTCTCCTCGACGGGCGCGTCCTCCCCGACGTCGTCGGGCGTCTCGATGTCGGCCTCGCCGGCCTCGGGGATGTCCTCGCCCGTGGAGAACTCGACGCCGAACTCCTCGCGGACGCTCTCGCGCTCCTCCTCGTCGAACTCGTACATCTCGTCGGTCTCGACGCCGTCCGCCGCCCCGGCGGCCGCGCCGTCGCCCTCGTCGGCCGGCCGGGCGGCAGCCGCGTCCCCGTCGGCGCCCGGGGGCCGGTCAGCGGCGGCCGAGTCGTCGTCCGCGACGGTCGCGGCACCGCCGTTGTCCGCCGTCCCGCCCGCGGCGTCGGGTTCCGTCGACGCCTCGACCGTCGAGTCGGGACCCGGTGTTGCCGCCGGCTCGGCGGTCGAGTCGGTGCCAGAATCGGCCGCCTGGCCGTCGACGCCGGCGCCGGGGTCGTCGCCGGTCGTCGTCGAGTCGTCGCCGGCGCCGGGGTCGAGTGACGCGTTCCCGGCTTCGGCCGCGCCCGGCTCCGCCGCGGGCTCCGTGCCGGCATCGGTGCCGGCTCCGGGGGCGTCGACGGCCTCGTCGGCCGCTGCATCGGTGGCCGTCGCGTCCGGTCCGCCGGCGTCGACGTCGGCCGCCGACGCGTCGGCGTCGGCCACAGTTTCGTCGACGGTCGCGTCCGTCGCTGCCGGATCGACGTCCGCCTCGGCGAGCGCCGCGGCGTCGTCGCCGAGGGACTCCAGGTCGAACGCCAGGGGACCGACCGGCTCGTCGCGGGTGTCGTCGGGGGCGAGATCCAGCGACCGGACCGCGTCGCGCTCGTTCGCCACGACGCGCGCGGCGTCGAGGGCGAGTTCCCGCACCGCGGCGAGGTAGTGCGGCGTCGTGCCGTAGACCGTCATCGCGCGCGGCACGCCCGCGGCGACGCCCGGGTCGACGCCCTCCGCGAGGAGGGCGCGCCGGAGGTCCTCGCCGCGCTCGGGGCGGTCGAGCGCGTCGGCGAACGTGGCCACGCGCGCGAGGGTGTGCCGCGCGGTGCGCACCACCCACCGGTCGCGGGTCTCGGCGTCCACCTCGGTGATCGCCTCCGGGCGGAGCGTGCTGAATGTGCGGTCGCCGCTCTCGGTCTCGAAGGTACGGGCCTTCCCGGTGACGGCGACGAAGGCCGGCGTCTCGAGGCGACGGAGGGTAGCGAGCGCCTCCGGCTCGTACTGGCCGGCGTAGACCACGAACGCGCCCGTGGGGTCCACCACGCGGGCGCGGACGTTGGACTCGCCGGCCTGCTCGACGGCCGTGAGGACGCCGGAGACGAACAGCCGGTTCGCCCGCGCGCCCGTGGGGGTGACGACGTAGCTCGGCGCCCGCTCCTCGTCGGACTCGGAGTAGCTGTGCGTGGCGTCGTCGTACTCCGCGGCGAAGACCCGGTAGGCCACCTCGCGGCGGCCCGGTCCGTCTCCGCCGCCCGCGCCGTCGGGCTCGCCGCCACCCGACCCGTCAGCACTCATCGCGTCACCTCCGGCCCGCCGTCGGTCGCCGGATCGGCCCCGGCGTCGGCGGCATCGCCTCCGGCCGTTCCGCTCGCCGCCGCCGTCGCGAGGAGGTCACGCGCGAGGTCGGCGGGGTCCTCCGCGGGTTCCTCGAAGTCCGTCACTTCGACGGTCGCGCCGTACTCGTCGACGGTGAGGTGCCCGCGGACGCGGTACTCGCGACCCAGGACGGTCTCCGCGAGGTCGTCGGCCACGACCGACTGGTCCATCGCCTCGCGGGCGGCCTCGCGGGCGGCCTCGACGCCGCCGCCGTACAGGTCGGCGGTCTGGTCGGCGTCGAGCACCGCCGTCACGGTGCCCGTCCCGTCGTCGAGGATGGCCTTCAGCCGGAGGTCGTCGACGGGGTCGACGTCGCCGTGGGTGCGACACTGCCCCGTCTGGGTGAGGCGGTTGCACTCGGGACAGCGCTGGATGAGCCCGGAGTTGTCCCGGACCTCCACGAGCGTCCCCGTCAGTTCGACGTCGTACACGCCGCCGCGCCCGACGGCCTCGCGGACCGAGAGCCGCTCGGGGCCGCCGATGGCAACGCTTTGCTCCGCGGGGCGGACGGTCGAGAACGTCGAGAGGTTCACCGAGGGGACGCCGCGGAACTCCCGGACGTAGACGTTCTCCATCGTGAGGTCCGCGCCCGCCTCGATGGCCTCGCGGGGCTCCCAGTCCGTGAACGGCAGTCGCGCGGACTCGTCGGCGAGGACACCGCTGAGGATGGGCGTCTCGCCGTCTCGGCCGTCGATGGTGCGCTCCTCGACCTCGACGACCCGGACGGTGACGGTGCGCCCGCGGTCGCCCGGTTCGAGGTCGCGGAGCTCCCGCTCGCCGCCGACCTCGTACGGCACCTCGAGTTCCTCCTCCAGCACCTCGACGGTCGTGCTCTGCCCGAGGTTGAGCTCGGGGTGGCCCTCCCACTCGCGCACGCCGGCGTTGCCGATCGACACGGTGTCGCCCGGCTCGAGGTCGAACTCCTGCCACGCGGTGTAGGAGATGGTGCCCGTCTCGTCGGCGAGTTCGCCCTCCATGATGGTGCGGTCCTCGCCCTCGTACCGGATCGGGCGCTTCCCGACGGTCAGCACCCGCGCCGTGACCGAGACGTTCCCCGATCCGGTGTCGACGTCGGCGACGTTGACGTGCTCAGGGCCGGCGCTCCCCCCGCCGGTGTCCCCGTACCGACGGCGGAGGCTCTGTTTCGCCTCGTCGACCGGGACGTCGAACTCGAGGAGGTTCTCTAAGCTCTCCCGAACCTCCGCTTCCTCGACATCGAGGTCGGCGGCGAGGTCCTCGACGTGGTCCTCCAGGTCCATGGGAGTGGTTCGGCGTGATTGCTGAAAAACGTTGGTAGCGAGGGTCGAGGGCGGCGGTCGGCGCAGGTATGCGCCGACCCCGCCCGACGAACCTCGAGACCGAGGGCGGGAGGCGAGCGAAGCGAGCCGACACGCCCGAGGCAGCGGAGGCGAGGGTCGAGGGCGGCGGTCGGCGCAGGTATGCGCCGACCCCGCCCGACGAAC
>JBDGTC010000063.1:0-28705 GCA_042217215.1 Halobacteriaceae archaeon | reverse complement strand
GCGAGGGTCGAGGGCGGCGGTCGGCGCAGGTATGCGCCGACCCCGCCCGACGAACCTCGAGACCGAGGGCGGGAGGCGAGCGAAGCGAGCCGACACCCCCGAGGCAGCGGAGGCGATGGTCGAGGGCGGCGGTCGGCGCAGGTATGCGCCGACCCTCAGCCGAACTGCTTTGAGTCCGCGACGCCAACCCCCGCCGATGCACGTCCGGGTGAACGCCGCGACCAGCGTCGACGGGAAGCTGTCGACGACGCGGCGCGAGCAACTCGCCATCAGCGGGCCCGAGGACTTCGACCGCGTGGACGCCATCCGCGCGTCCGTCGACGCCGTCGCGGTGGGCGTCGGGACGGTGCTCGCCGACGACCCCTCGCTCACGGTCGACGACCCCGACCGCGTGGCGGCGCGGGAAGCGCGCGGCGACCCGCCACAGCCCGCGCGCGTCGTCGCCGACTCGCGGGGCCGCACGCCCGACGACGCGACGGTCCTCGACGACGCCGCGCCGACGTACGTCCTCGTCGCCGAGGTGGCGACCGCCGACCGCGTCGCGGCGCTCGAGGCGGCGGGCGCGACCGTCGTGCGGGCCGGGCGGGAGCGGGTCGACCTGAGGGCGGCGCTCGCCGACCTCGAGGAGCGTGGCGTCGCCGACCTCCTCGTCGAGGGCGGGGGCGAACTGTGCTACTCGCTGTTCGACGCCGACCTCGTTGATCACCTCCGCGTCTACGTCGGCTCGACGGTCGTCGGGGGACGGGACGCGCCCACCCTCGTCGACGGCGAGGGATTCGTCGCGGGGTTCCCCGACCTCTCCCTGCAGGCGGTCGAACGCCTCGACGACGGCGTCGCGCTCTCCTACGACGTGGGCTGAGAACCGCATCCGGGCAGCGTCGGGCGTGTCCGGGCGCGACGGCCGGCGACGTGTCCGCCCGGAGTCAAATGTGGCTCACATTTTTGTGGTCGGGGACGGGATGAGCGGACGACGATGCGCGTCATCCCCCGCATGCTCCAGCGATACAAGGACGAGACGTACACCGGCGACAACCGCTGTGCGCGGTGTACGGCCGTCAACGCCGTCGTCGCGGTGGTGCTGGCCGGCGGCGTCGTGGTGGCGGGCGCGGTCGCCGGCGCGCTCGTGGCGGGACTGGCCGGTGGCGCGGTCGTGCTCGCCGTCTCCGCGGCGGCCATCTACTTCCGGGGGTACCTCGTGCCCGGGACGCCGGCGCTCACGAAGCGGTACTTCCCCGACGACCTGCTCGCGTGGTTCGGGAAGGCCGACGGGGTCGGCGAGACGGCCGGGGACCGGGTGGCGCGGCCCGAGGACGACGCCGGCGCCGCCGCGACTCGCGACGTGGAGACGCTGTTCGTGGAGCAGGGACTCCTGACAGAGTGCACTGACGTCGACGACCTGTGTCTCACCGAGTCGTTCCGGGCGACGTGGCAGGCGGCGGTCGGCGACCGCGCGACCGCGGCGGAGCAGCTCGGCGCACTGTTCGCCGAGCCGCCGACCTTCGCGCCCCACGGCGACGGCATCCGGGCCGAGACGGACGCCGGCCCCGCCGCCGAGTGGCCGTCGGAGGCGGCGCTCCGGGCCGACGCGGGCGCCGCCCACGTGCTCCGCGGGCGCGACTGGTTCGACGCCTTCCCGCGCGCCACCCAGCTCCGGGTGCTCGAGAGCCTCCGCCTGTTCGTCGAGACCTGTCCGTCGTGTGGCGGGGAGCCCACGCTCGGCACGGAGACCGTCGAGTCCTGCTGCACCACCGTCGAGGTGCACGCGGTCGCGTGCGAGGACTGCGACGCGCGCTTGCTCGAGGTCCGGGCGTAGCGGCGGCGGAGCGGCGCTGGTCGACTCCCTGTCGTCTCGGGGATCGAGACGGACCACCCAGACCGGGAGGCGGTGTGCTTAATCGGGCGCGCCGCCCTAGACCCGCACAGATGGGTGAGAGCCGGTCGACGAGCGCTGCCCGGACCGACGAGGCGGGCAGCGACGGCGACGGCGCGGACGCCTTCGCCACCCTCGGCGACGACGTCCGCGCGGCGCTGTCCGAGCGCGGGTTCACGACCCCGACGGAGCCACAGCGCCGTGCCATCCCGACCATCGCGGACGGCGAGGACGCGCTCGTCGTCGCGCCGACCGGGACCGGGAAGACCGAGACCGCGATGCTCCCGATCCTCGACGCCGTCGCCGGTCGGCCCGCCCGCGAGCGCGATGGGTTCCAGGCGCTGTACGTCACGCCGCTGCGGGCGCTCAACCGCGACATGCGCGAGCGGCTCGAGTGGTGGGGCGAGGCCCTCGACGTCGCGATCGACGTCCGCCACGGCGACACCACCCAGTACCACCGCCGGAAGCAGGCCACGGACCCGCCGGACGTGCTCGTGACGACACCCGAGACCCTCCAGGCGATGCTCACCGGCGAGCGGCTCCGGGAGGGGCTCGCCGACGTCGAGCACGTCGTGGTCGACGAGGTCCACGAGCTCGCGGCCTCGAAGCGGGGCGCCCAGCTCGCCGTGGCGCTCGAGCGGCTCCGCGCGCTCGCGGGCCCGTTCCAGCGCGTCGGCCTCTCGGCGACGGTCGGCGACCCCGGCGAGGTGGGCGCCTTCCTCACCGGCGATCGCGGCTGTGCGGTCGTCGAGGTCGACGTGCGCAGCCTCGTCGAGTTCGAGGTGGTCCACCCGACCGTGGGCGAGGGCGACGAGCGGCTGGCCGACGACCTGCTCTGTGACGCCGAGCTGGCGAGTCACGTCCGCACCATCGCCGAGATCGTCGACGAGAACGAGTCGACGCTCGTGTTCGTGAACACCCGACAGACCGCGGAGGCGCTGGGCTCGCGCTTCACCGCCCACGACGACGGCCCCGACATCGCGGTCCACCACGGCTCGCTCGCGAAGGCCGCGCGGGTCGAGGTGGAGGACGCGTTCAAGGCCGGCGACCTCGACGCGCTGCTCTGCACGTCGTCGCTGGAGCTGGGCATCGACGTGGGACGGGTGGACCACGTCGTGCAGTACGGCAGCCCGCGTCAGGTCAAACGCCTGCTCCAGCGCGTCGGCCGCGCGGGCCACCGCCGCGACCGGGTCTCCCGTGGCACCCTCGTCGTGGGCCACACCGACGACGCCCTCGAGTCGATGGTGATCGCGCGACGGGCCGCCGCCGGCCAGGTCGAGCCGGCGCCCATCCACGAGGGGAGCCTCGACGTCGTGGCGAACCAGGTCGCCGGGATGGTCCAGGGGACCGGCGGCGTGACCGCACGCGCGGCCTACGAGGTCACGACGCGGGCCCACCCGTTCCGCCACCTCGACGAGGAGGCCTTCCGTCAGGTCGTCCGCGAGGTCTCGGGCAACCGCCTCGTCTGGCTCGAGGAGGAGGCCGACCGCCTCGAGCCCTCCGGCACCTTCCAGTACGTCTACGACAACCTCTCGATGATCCCCGACGAGGAGACCTACGAGGTCTCCGATATGGCATCGGGCTCCACGGTCGGCAGCCTCGACGAGCGATTCGTCGTCAACTTCGCGGAGCCCGGGGCGACGTTCATCCAGGGCGGCCGGATGTGGCGCATCGCGGAGGTCGACGAGGAGGAGACCCGCGTGAAGGCGACGCCGGTCGAGGACCCCGCGGGCGAGGTGCCCTCCTGGACCGGCGAGGAGATCCCGGTCCCCGCGCCGGTGGCCCAGGAGGTGGCCGAACTGCGGCGCATCGCCGCCGCGCAGCTCGCCGACGGCGCGAGCCGCGAGGCGGTCGCCCGCGACCTCGCCGGGCGGTATCCAGCCGACGTCGGGACGGTTCGCCGAGCGCTGGAGCGCCTCGAGCGCCACGTCGAGGCCGGCGTGCCGGTCCCGACCGACGAGCGGCTCGTGATCGAGGGCGCCGACGACACGCTCGTCGTGAACGCGGCGTACGGCCACCGCACGAACGAGGCACTCGGCCGCGCGCTCGCCGCCCTCCTCGGCCAGCAGACCGGCTCCTCCGTGGGGATGGAGGTCGACCCGTACCGGATCGAACTGTCGGTGCCCCGCGAGGTCGCGGCCGAGGACGCCGCGGCGGTGCTCACCGAGACCGACCCCGACCACCTCGACCCGCTGCTCCGCCTCGCGCTCGAGCGCTCGGACGCGCTCCAGTTCACGCTCGCGCAGGTCGCGGCGAAGTTCGGCGCGCTCAAGCGCTGGAGGGGCGGCGACATCTCCCCCTCGCGGCTCGTCGCCGCCCTCGAGGACACCCCGGTGTTCGAGGAGGCGGTGCGCGCGGTGTTCCACAACGACCTCGACGTCGACCGGGCGGCCGACGTCCTGCGCGCGGTCCAGGCCGGGGAGCTGACCGTCGCGGTCGTCGGCGGGCACACCCCCGTCGGCCGGGGTGGCCAGTCCAGCGGCCAGGAGCTGCTCGCCCCGGACGAGGCCGACGCGGGCGTCGTCGACGCGGTCCGCGAGCGCCTCCTCGACAGCGACGTGCGCCTCGTCTGCGTCCACTGCGCCGACTGGGAGCGCGAGCGCACCGTCGAGCGGGTCGCCGACCAGCCCGAGTGCCCGCGCTGCAACTCGACCCGGGTCGCGGCGCTGAGCCCGTGGGCCGACGAGACCGTGACCGCGCTCCGGCAGGCGGTCCGCGGCGACGCCGGCCAGGATGCCATGGACGACGAGACCCGCCGCCTCGTGCAGCGCGCCCACCGCAACGCCTCGCTGGTTCAGGGCCACGGGAAGAAGGCCGTCATCGCGCTGCGCGCCCGCGGCGTCGGCCCGGAGAACGCGGCGCGCATCATCAACCGCCACCGCGAGGACGAGGCCGACTTCTACCGCGACGTCCTGGAGCGCGAGCGCGAGTACGCCCGGACGAAGGCGTTCTGGGACTGAGCCGGGAGTTACCCCCCGGTACCGCCGGGCGTCGGGCTGTCCCGCGCTGACGCCCGGACTCCACCCCGGAGGGTGACGCCCACGGCGAGGTGCGCGACGGCCTGGACCGCACTCAGCAGGAACGTGGACCACTCCGGGGTGAACCCCGCCGCGATCCCCGCGATCATCACGACGTACGTCGCCGGCGGCACGAGGAGGAGCACGGCCAGTCTGCGGTCCGCCCGGTCCCCGCGCAGGCCCGAGACGCCGAACAGGACGAACCCGAGGACGGTCCCGAGCACCGAGACGAGGTAGAGGAGCTGGTTCACCGGCGACGGCTCGGGCACCGCGCTCCCGGCGAGGATGGACGCCGTCGTCACGGCGAAGCCGACCATCGACAGGAAGACCACGCCCACGACGACGGCGGCGGCTCTCGTCAGCCGCGGGGAGCCCGCCTCGAACCGCCGGTAACAGCCCAGGAGGCCGAGGGACGCCGCGAGTTCACCGGGGACGACGAACGCCGCGTACGTCGCCATCGTCTGCCACTCCGTCAGACCGCCACCGAACGCGATGACGCCGTTTCGGACCGCGAAGCCGGCGAACAGGACGCCGGCCGTGAGGAACGCGGTCGCACGGTACCGTTCGAGCGGCGACCAGGGACGGACCCCGGCCCGCCCCTCTTCGTGTCTGGGTTCGGACATCGAAGAGATGGAGGCGCCGGTGGGGAAAAGCGTAATCTGTACCGCAGTACTGTTGTCAATCGAACCGTTCTGCGCCGGCCGGCGGCCCTCGGGAGACGTCGACGACGGAGACCGTCCCGTCGAACGTGCAGCGGAGTTCGTCCCCGCGCAATCGCACGGTGACGGCGGCGCGGAGCGGGTCGCGGGCGACCACGTCCGTCTCGAACGTCGGGTCGGCCTCGCGAATCGGAGCGAGGCCGTCCGCGTCGGCCGCGTGCCAGTGCGGCGCCACGCCGTGGTCGGCGAGGAACGCGACGACCGACGGGTGCACCACGCAGACCGCGGCCGGCGTCGTGCCGTGGAAGTCCCTACAGACGCGGCAGCGAAAGCGCGCGGTCACCGCGGGTTCGTGGCCACAGCGCTCGCACACGCCGTCCGCCGCGTGGTCCGCACACGCCTCGAGGCTCGCGTCCACCGGCCCCGAGCAGGAGCTGCAAAGCCCCTCGAACATCGACCGCACGTGCCGGTAGGCGGCGATCTCGGCGGCCTCGAGCAGCTCGCCGGCGCTCCGGCCGGTGAGTCCCGCGGGGTCCAGCGGGAAGGAGTTCAGGTAGCCCTCGGGGAGGTGCTCGCGGTCCACGACGCCCGCACAGTCCGTGCAGGCCTGGTACAGCACGCCGTCGTCGTACGAGACGGTCGTCGGGGCACCACACAGCGGGCACGCCCTGTCGACGGTCGTCGGCGACAGCGACGCGTCCTGGATGCCCGTGCCGGCGACGACGCTGCGGACGACGGAGAGCCCGGTGTCCCGGATGACGTAGCCGTCCGCCGTCCGCCGGACGAACTGGCCGGTGAGCCGCTCGAGGTGGTAGGAGAAGTTGCCGGCGTCGTCGTAGTCGACCCGGTCGAAGAGCGCGGAGAACGAGAGCGGCGACGTCTCCTCGCCGGGATCGTGGGCGTCCCAGAGCGCCAGCAGCACGTCGACGCGCGTCTCGTTGGCGAGGAGCGCGAACGTCTCGGCGGCGTCGGGGTCCGAGTCCGGCACGTCGCGATCGGGGGCGACCCTGGTGTCGGTCACGTCAGCGGTCACCCCGTCGCGGACCGACCGGTGGCTTCCGGTCCCGGCCCGCCGACCGGTCTCTCCCGGAGGGCGACACGGGTGCCGAGCGCCGCGACGGGCACCGGGAGGTAGACGAGGAGCGCGACCCAGGGCGGGACGGCCGAGCCCCAGACCGCCGTCGCGCCGAGGGTCCCGAGCCACGGGCTCGCGGCGAGGAGCAGGAGTGCACCCACGCGGCGAGAGGGCACCCCCGTCCGGAGGCTCCCACCCCCGGCCCCCACGAAGGCGAGCGTCGCGGTGACCGCGACGGCGACGAACGCGGCGTCCGGCGGACCGCCGCCGAGCCAGTCCGTCCCGGCGGGGAGGGCGGCACCGAAAATCCACGCGAGGAGGGCGGTGACCTCGACCGCCGCGACCGCTGCGAGCACCGCACTCGCGAGCGCGAGGGTCGGTGCGGGAGCGCGCAGCGAGCGGGTCACCCCGAGCACCCCGAGGAAGACAGCCACGAGTCCGGTCAGGACGATCCCCGCGACGAACCACGTGGGGAGTGCCACCCCCACGAACTCCTCGAGGACGATGTGGGTTGGCGACCCGACGAGCAGCATCCCACCGACGAGAAAGCACGTCGCGGCCCGGCGCTCGAGGCGGTGCCAGAGCGTGTCAGTGTGTGCCATACCCCCAGCGACAGACGCCTCCACTATAACTCCACGCCCGGCGACGGCCGTGTCTCGCCCGGGTCGCGGTAGTTCTTTCACCGGACCGTCCGCCACCCCGGCATGGACCACTTCGAGGACCTCGCCGCGGGGGACACGTTCGACTGCGGGCGTGCGGTCGCCGACCGCACGGAGATGGTCGCCTTCGCCGAGCGCTTCGACCCGCAGCCGTTCCACGTGGACGCCGACGCGGCCGCGGGGACCCCGTTCGGCGGCGTCGTCGCCAGCGGGTGGTACACCTGCGCGCTCTGCACCCGCCGGCTGGTGGCGGGGTGTCTCGAGGGACTCGCGACGACCGGGGGCCGCGGCGTCGACGACCTGCGCTGGCACGAGCCGCTCCGACCGGGCGACGAACTCGCCGTCACGGCGACCGTCGCGGAGCGGGCGGTGACCTCCGAGAACAGGGGCGAGGTGCGCCTGCGAGTCGAGGGTGACCGCGTGGACGGTGACGAGACGGAACCGCTCGTGGGCTTCGACGGCCTCGTGCTGGTCAGTCGGCGCGGCGCCGGGGAGTAGGCCGCTCGGGGAGGCGGCGCTACGGACCGCCGTCACCGCGGTCCGCGTCATCGTCTCCACCGGGGCGCGTGTCCGGGGACGCCGTGGCCGCGCGCGCCGCCCGCCGGAACACACCGCGCAGGGTCACCACCTCGCGCTCGGTGGGGTGGGCGCGACCCACGAGACGGCGGAGGAGACGGTCGGTCTTCTCGCGCTTGTGCTCGTCGTAGTCGAGCGCCGCGAGCAGGTCGTCGAACTGGTCGTGGAGGCCCTCGACGCGGGGCTCGGCGGCGCGGTCGGTGATCTCGGGGAGGTGGTCGCCGGCGAGCGCGAGCGAGCGGCACTCGTAGAGCGCAACGGTCGCGGCCTGGCCGAGGTTGAGCGTCGGGTACGCGGGGCTCGCCGGGATGGTCGCGACCTCGTCGAGGCGCGCGAGTTCGTCGTTCGTGAGGCCGACGCGCTCGCGGCCGAACACGAGGGCGGTGGGCGCGTCGACGCCCGCGAGGTGCTCGGCGAGGTCCCCCGCGCGCTCGAACGGGTACCGGACGTGTTTCGCGCCGGTCTCGTTCGTGATCGCGGTGAAGGCGACGGTGTGGTACTCCGTGGCGAGGTCCTCGAAGGAGAGGGTCGTCGCCGACGGGAGGACGTCCTCGCGCGCGCTGCCCGCGAAGCCGTAGGCCTCGCCGTCCGGATCGAGGGGCGGCGGGTCGACGAGGAGGAGGTCGGTGAACCCGAAGTTCTTCATCGCGCGAGCGACCGTCCCGACGTTGCCCGGCGTCTCGGGGTCGACCAGGGCCACCGCCGGGGGCGATGGTCGCGATTCGGTGACGTGGGCGCCGGCGTCGGTCGCGCGCGAGTCGTCCGCCATCGCTACGTGGAGTAGTCCGCGTCGAGGTCGAGGCCGTCGAGGTCGAGTTCCCCGCCGGGCGCGTCCCCCGAGTCGTCCGTGGCGCCCGGCGGCGCCCCGCCGCCCTGGGCGCGGATGCGCTCCAGCAGTTCCGCGGCGCGCTCCTCGCCGAACACCGCACGGAGGCGGTCGGGGTCGTGGAGGTCGACGGTGTGGCGCTCCTCCTCGGGGATGGGCACGGTGACCGCCGACTGGTCGGGGACGTGCGGGTCCGGAACGGCGTCGGGGTCGGTCTCGACGTGCTCGAGGCCGCCGTACCCCTCCGGCGCGCGGTTCCCCGCGGCGAACCACTCGTGGAACTCGTCCTGGACGGCGGCGGAGCCCCGATACTCGGCGCCGCCGCACTCGCGGAACCAGTAGAGGAAGTCGGCCTCGTGGGCGTCACAGAGGGTGACCTCGGCCATGGGCTCGCCGTAGACGACCGACGACACGTTGCAGCGCTCGAGGGCCTCGTCGCCGTGGATCAGCCAGCAGGCGTCACACGGCGCGTCGTACAGCGCGACGAGACGGACGAGGCGCTTGCGCGTGTCCGCGGGCATGTCCTCGACGCTGCGGAAGTTGCCCGCGTCGTCGAACACCGCCGACTCGTCGAAGCGCCAGCCCCGGAGGCCGATGCTCACCTTTGCCATCGCCGGGGGTTACGCGGGCGCGACCAAAAGCACCCCGAAGCCGGCGGCGACGGCCGCCCGCGGGGGACCCCGCCACCGCGGGTCGACGCGTGCCGCGCCGCTTTTCACCCGCGACCCGCTCGAGCCGGTATGCAGACCGTCGAGGCGGGCGGGCTCCCCATCGGCGACGGACACCCGCCCCGCATCATGGGCGTGCTGAACGTGAGCGAGCGGTCGCCCTACGACCCCTCCGTCTTCGCCGACCCGGACAACGCCGCGACCTACGTGCTCGAGGAGCTGATCGCCGAGGGCGCGGACGTCGTCGACGTCGGCCTCGAGTCGGCGAACAAGCGCTTCGAGGTGCTCTCCGCGGCGGAGGAACTGGACCGCCTCGACACCGCCCTCGCCGTGCTCGAGCGCGTCGAGGAGCGCCTCGACGCCCCGGACGGCCCGGACGGCGTGGTGGACCCCACCGACGGCACGTCCGGGCGCCGGCCCGTCTACTCCATCGAGACCCGCTACCACGAGGTGGCCGAGGCGGCCCTCGACGGTGGTTTCGACCTCGTGAACGACGTCTGTGGCTTCGCCGACCCCGAGCTCCCGGCCGTCTGCGAGGCCCGCGACGCCGCGGTCGTGAAGATGGCGAGCCCGCCGGACCTCGAGCGACCCGGCGCGGTCGACTCGGTCGAGGAGATCTACGACGCCCTCCGCCGCGGGGGGTTCACGTCGAAGACCATCGTGGACCCGGCGTTCGGCGGGTGGTCGGAGACCAAGACCCTCGCCGACGACCGCGAGACGTTCGAGCGCCTCCGGGAGTTCCGCGCCCTCGGCCGGCCACTGCTCGTCTCCATCAACCGGAAGAACTTCCTCTGCGAGCTCGCCGGACGGGACACCGACGAGGCGCTCCCGGTGAGCCTCGCGGCGACGTCGATGGCCGTCGAGCGCGGCGCCCACGTCGTCCGCACCCACGACGTCGCCGCGACCCGCGACGCGGCCATCGTGGGCGACCGGTTCGCCCGCGAGCGCGTCAGACGCGACCCGGTGACGGAGCTCGACGTCACGACCGTCGGGGAGGCCGAGCGCCACCGGGAGCGTGTGGCCGACGCGACCGCGCGAGAGCGCCGCGGGGACGGCGAGGCGGTCTCGGGAGTCGCCGAACCCGGCGCCGTCGCCCGCGAGAGCGTCTCGCGGTCGTTCTCGCTGGCCCTCACGGGCGCGGAGCGGTCGGCGGTCCTCACCGCCGCCGCGGAGACGACCGGCGTGGTGACCACCGCGGGGGACCGGGGCGTCTACCTCGCCGGGAGCGTCGCCGGGCTGGAGCGCCTCGCAGGTGCGCTCGACACCGCTCCGTCCGTCTCGTCGGCCGTCGTCGAGGGGCTCGAGCGCGCGCTCTAGCGAGAAGACTTATGCCGGATGCCCTGGAACCGTCGTCCGGAAGTCGGGCGGGCGTTCGGGTAGGGGTACGTGAGCGCCCGACCGACCGAGCGGTACCTCGTGTTCTCACGCCGTAGCACCTGCCATGGAGTTCACCGACTGGGAACCCGCGTACGAGGCCATCCTCGCCGACCTCGGGTACGACCGCGCCGCCGACGAGCGGGCGCGGGACGTGCTCGCGGCCCACGCCGAGCCGTTCGACCTGGGTCGACTCGACGTCCGGGGGCGGACCGTCGCCGTCGCCGGCGCGGGGGCGTCCCTCGAGGACGACCTGCCGGTCGCCGCCGACGCCGACGCCGTGTTCGCGGCCTCCGCGGCGGCCGAGCGGCTCCGGCGTGCGGGCGTCGACGTCACCTGCATGGTGACGGACCTGGACGGCGCGCCGGCGACGGCGCGGGCACTGACGCGGGAGGGGACCCCGGTCGCCGTGCACGCGCACGGCGACAACGTCCCCGCGCTCCGCGAGCACGTCCCGGCCCTCGAGCGCTCGGCGATGCTCGCGACGACCCAGGCCGAGCCGGTCGACGCGGTGGTCAACACGGGCGGGTTCACCGACGGCGACCGCGCGGCGTTCCTCGCCGACCACTGCGGCGCGGCGGCGCTCTGCTTCCCGGGGTGGGACCTCGACGACCCGGACGTCGGCGGGGAGAAGGCACGGAAGCTCCGGTGGGCCGCGCGCCTGTTGCGGTGGCTCGAGCGGCGCCGGGGCGAGGCGTTCGCCCTCCTCGACGGCCGGCGCGACCACCTGGACCTGGAGTGGCAGCCGCCCCGGCCGCGGGAGTGACAGCCGACGCGAAGGATGCCACAACCACGTTGGACGGACCAGTCCTGTGAGGCGTATGGCAGACCGCCGGCCGTCTCGCGAGCACCGCGAGTCGGCACGCCAGGCGAGCCGCTCGGCGTACGAGACGGCCGTCGACGTGGTCGTGACCGGTTTCGCCGTCATCATCCCCCTCGTCATCACGCTCTACATCCTCGAGATGGCGTTCAACGTCGTCGCCGCCCTCCAGCCGTTCGTGGGGCTCCTGAACTACCTCGGCGTGACCGGGTGGGTGCGACAGACCGGCCTCGTGGACCTCGTCGTGGGGCAGTTGCGGCTCTTCCCGAGCGCCTCGGCGTTCATCTCCGAGATCACGGCCGCGGTCGTGCTGGTCGTCGTCATCGTCGGGGTCGGCGTCGTCGCGCGCAACACCTACGGCGAGTCGCTCATCGACGTGGTCGACTCGCTCATCGTGGCCATCCCGGGGGTGGGAACCGTCTACAAGAGCTTCCGGCGCATGACCGACGTGATGATGGAGAGCGACGCGCAGAACTTCCGGGAGGTGAAGCTCGTGGAGTTCCCGCGCGACGGCACCTGCGTCATCGGCTTCGAGACCAACGACTCCCCCGAGGTCATCCGGGAGGCCGCGGGAGTCGAGGGCGGGATGAGGACGCTGTTCCTCCCGCTCGCCCCGAACCCCGTGATGGGCGGGTTCCTCAGTCACGTCCCGGACGAGCGGGTGTACGACGTCGACATGACCGTCGAGGAGGGGATCCGCTCCATCGTCACCAGCGGCGTGGCCGTCGACGCCGACGGCGACACCGCGGGCGTCGAGCCCATCGAGACCGATCACGTCCGGGAGGTCCTCGAACGCGAGTGGAACCACACGCGGGAGACGGTCCTCGACCGCGAGGAGCGCTGAGGGCCGATCGCAACGTGCGCGCCGACGGGTCCCGCGCCGGGTGTCGCCGGTAGCTTCACGCCCCGCCCGGCCGAGCCGTCTCCCGTGCGACTGCACTGGCACCGACAGGACCTCCGGCTCGCCGACAACGTCGCCCTCGCCGCGGCGGCCGACCCCGGGGGCGGCACAGCCCCGACCGGCGGCGAGGACGGGGTCCTCGGCCTGTTCGTCCTCGACGAGGACCTCCTCGCGCACGCGGGCCCTCCCCGAACGGCGTTCCTGCGCGACGCGCTCGGGGCGCTCGGCGCGGCGTACCGCGAGCGCGACGGGGCGTTGCTCGTGACGCGTGGCGACCCCCCGACCGTCGTCCCGGCGGTCGCGACGGCGGCGGCCCAGACGGCATCAGCGGGCACCGCCGTCGGGTGGAACGCCGACTACACTGGCTACGCCCGGCGACGCGACGCGGCGGTGGAGCGGGTGCTCGACGCGACGGGCGTGGACGTCGCGGTCCACCACGACGCCGTCTGCCACCCGCCGGGAGACATCACGACCGCCGAGGGACGGCCCTACCGGGTGTTCTCGTACTTCGGGGAGAAGTGGCTCGACCGGTCGAAGCCGGCGGCGCGGGACGCGCCAGACGCGGACGCGCTCGTCGCGCCCCCGGCCGCAGAGCGCCTGGGCGACGCGCTCGCCGAGGGCGAATCGCCGGGCGCTTGGGACCCGACCGACGACGCGATCGTCGTCACGGGTGTCGACGACCTCGACGCGTTCCCCGCGCTCACCGCGGTCGACCCCGACGCCGACGTCCCGCCGGCGGGGACCGACGCCGCACGCGGCCGGCTGGCGTCGTTCTGCGACGGCCCCATCTACCGCTACGCCGCGGCGCGGGACCGACCCGCCGAGCGGGGCACCTCGCGGCTCTCGCCGCACCTCGCGCTCGGGACGGTCGGCGTGCGGGAGGTGTACGAAGCGACCGAGCGTGCCGCGGCGGGACTCGACAACGGGACGGCGAGGGGCGTGCCGGAGGAGGTGGCCCCGGACGCGGCACGCGAGGGCGTCGCGGAGTTCCGCCGCCAGCTCGCGTGGCGCGAGTTCTACACCCAGGTCCTCGCCGCCGAGCCCGAGACGGCCCGGGAGGACCACGTGGACTTCGAGCGGCCCGTCGACTGGAACGACGACCCCGAGGGCTTCGCCGCGTGGCGCGACGGCGAGACCGGCTTCCCGCTGGTCGACGCCGGGATGCGCCAGCTCGCGGCGGAGGGGTTCGTCCACAACCGCGTGCGCATGGTCGTCGCCTCCTTCCTCACGAAGGACCTCCTGATCGACTGGCGACGCGGGTACGCGGTGTTCCGCGAGCGCCTCGTCGACCACGACACCGCCAACGACGTCGGCGGGTGGCAGTGGGCCGCGTCGACGGGTGTCGACGCCCAGCCGTTCTTCCGGGTGTTCAACCCGTCCAGCCAGTGCGAGCGCCACGACCCCGACGGCGAGTACGTCCGCCGGTGGGTCCCGGAGCTTTCGGACGTGCCGGCGGCGCGCATCCACGAGTGGCCCGACCTCGCCCCCGACGTGCGCGCCGAGCTGGCGCCGGGGTACCCCGACCCCATCGTGGACCACGCCGAGCGCCGGGAGGCCGCCATCGCCGCGTTCCGCCGGGCGCGCGGCGAGGCCGACGCGGGGTGAGCGGGTCGCCGCCGTCCCGCCGCGGTCGGGTCCGGCGGCGAGGGCTGCGGCGAGCGCCGTGGGGAAATCGCCGGACGGCGCTGCCGCTGCACCCACCTTTATTACGAACCGCAAACGAATAGGCTGTGGAGGAATTTCCGATGTCCTACGAACTCCCGCCGCTGCCGTACGACTACGACGCGCTCGAGCCACACATCTCCGAGCAGGTGATGACGTGGCACCACGACACCCACCACCAGGGCTACGTGAACGGGTGGAACAGCGCCGAGGAGACCCTCGCGGAGAACCGCGAGGCCGGCGACCACGGCTCCTCGCCGGGCGCCATCCGGAACGTGACCCACAACGGGTCGGGCCACGTGCTCCACGACCTGTTCTGGCAGAACATGGGCCCCGAGGGCGGCGACGAGCCCACCGGCGCGCTCCGCGACCGCATCGAGGCGGACTTCGGGTCCTACGAGGCGTGGGAGGGCGAGTTCCGCGCGGCGGCCGGCGCGGCTGGCGGCTGGGCGCTGCTCGTCTACGACAGCTTCTCGAACCAGCTCCGCAACGTGGTCGTCGACAAGCACGACCAGGGCGCGCTCTGGGGCTCGCACCCCATCCTCGCGCTCGACGTCTGGGAGCACTCCTACTACTACGACTACGGGCCCGACCGCGGCGACTTCGTTGACAACTTCTTCGAGGTCGTCGACTGGGACGAGCCCGCACGGCGGTACGAGGAAGCCGTCGAGCGGTTCGAGTAGGACCAGGAGTCGAGCGCTCGCCCCAGCGAGGGCTCGCGCCCACCGCTCACCCTTCGTTCGACGCCACCGTCCACGAGTGGCACGGCACGCGACCCGACCGGGGGTCGTCAGGTGCCCGGTGACGGCCGTCGACCACGGGAGACCCTCGATGGGTAGGGAGAAGAGTTAGGACGGGAATCTCTGTTTGTCTCCCCACATGCAGGTGCGCGGTGACGACCCGTGGCTGCTCGTCACCGCCGGCGTCGGCGCGGTGATTCTCCTGGCCACGCTCGCCGAGGCGTTCCTCCATGCGATCGGACGCTGGCAGGCCGTCCCGGGCTTCGCCGTCGGGGCGGCGAGTTCGGCGCTCGCGGCGGCGGTCGTGCTCGCCGGGGCGGTCTGGCTCCGCCGCAGCGCCCTCTCGCCGGCGCGGTACCGGCGCGTCGCCGCCTGGTGTCTCGGCGGCGGCCTCGCCTTCCTCGGCTTCAACCTCGTCCTCATGCTCGCCGTTCCGCCGAGTGGCACCGAGCACGCACTGAGCTGGGCCCGGTGGGCGTTCAGTCTCGGTACGCTCGTGGGCTTTCTCGTCGGGGCGTTCGAGGCCCGCGCAATCGACCGCGCCATCACCGCCGAGCGGCTCCGGGTCCGTCAGGAGGAGACCCAGCGCAAGAACGACCTCTTGGAGGAGTTCGCGGGGATGGTGGCCCACGACCTCCGGAACCCCCTCGGGACCGCGATGGGCCGCGTGGAACTGGCCCGAGAGGAGGTCGACAGCGAGCACCTCGACAGGGCCGAGGACGCCCTCTCCCGGATGGAGTCCATCGTCGAGGAGACGCTGGTGCTGGCCCGCGCCGGGAGTGCCGTCGGCGAGCCCGAACCGGTCGACCTGGCGGCGGTCGTCGAGGCGTCCTGGGCCACGGTCGAGACCGGGCAGGCGACCCTCGAGGTCGACCCGCTCCCGGTCGTCTCGGGGGACCCCGATCGGCTCCGGCACGTCTTCGAGAACCTGTTCCGCAACGCGGTCGAGCACGGCGACGCGGACGTCTCCGTCCACGTCGGCCCGCTCCCGGACGGTGCGGGGTTCATCGTCGAGGACGACGGGCCGGGGATCCCCGCAGCGGAGCGCGAGGCGGTCTTCGACCCCGGGCACTCCACCGGCGGGTCGAGCGGCTTCGGGCTCGACATCGTGGGGCGCATCGCCGACGCCCACGGCTGGGACGTGCGGGTGGCGGAGAGCCCCGACGGTGGGGCGCGTTTCGAGTTCCGCGGGGTCGAGGTCCGCGAGCCGGCTGCGCGACCCGCGGCGGCGTGACCCGCCGAGACGCACACCGGGACGACAGGAGCCGAACCGACCAGCCGCCGGTAGAGTATTCCGGGCACCGACACAACCCGTGCCCATGACCGTCGTGCGGGCCGACGACCTGGTGAAGCGGTACGGCGAGCTGACGGCCCTCGACGGGCTCAGCCTCGCCGTCGAGGCGGGGGAGCTGTTCGGCTTCCTGGGCCCCAACGGCGCCGGGAAGACCACGACGCTCGAGGTGCTGACCGGGCAGCTCCGCCCGGACGGGGGCGAGGTCTCGGTGCTCGGGACCGACCCCGCCACCGAGCCCATCGCGACCCGACGCGTGGTCGGAGTCCTCCCCGAGCAGGGGCGGCCCCCGAGCTTCCTCACGCCCCGTGAGTTCGCGGAGTTCGTCGGCACCGTCAGGGACCTGGACGACGACACCGTCGCCGATCGGCTCGCCACGTGGGCCGAGCGGCTGGGCTACACCGAGAAGCTCGACACCCTCTGCACGGACCTCTCGCGGGGACAGCAGCAGAAGGTGATGGTCACCGCGGCCTTCCTCCACGAGCCCCGCGTGGCGTTCATCGACGAGCCGCTCGCCAACCTCGACCCCATCGTCCAGGAGCGGCTGAAGCGGTTCCTGCGCTCGTACGTCGCCGACGGGAACACCGTCTTCCTCTCGACCCACCACATCGAGGTCGCGGCCGACCTCTGTACCCGCGTCGGCATCGTCGACCGCGGCCGGCTCATCGCCGAGCGGGTCGGCGACGAGGTCGGGAGCGGCGAGGACCTGCTCGCGACGTTCCTCGAGCAGGTCGGGGACGACGAGGCCGGGTCCGAGCGGGCGGCCGACCTGGCCGACGTGGGGAGAGCCGAGGGAACGGCCAGCGACGGGCCCGCGGCCCGGGACGTGGAGGGGACGGCGGAGTGACGGGGCGCCCGACGCGGCGACTCCTCGTCGCGATGACCGTCGAGGAGTGGCGCCTCCACGCGCGTGCCTTCGGCGGCCGACGGTTCCTCGCCTTCCCGCTCCTCGTCGCCGCGATGGCGGGCGGTGCGGTGTGGGCGCTGCGGTACGCGGGGACCCCGGTCGACGACGTCGCCGCGGGCGTGGCGGCGCTCGTCTTCGGCTTCGGGCTCTACACCGGCTCGGTCGGCCTCGTGAGCCGCGACGCGCTCCGCGGGCTCCTCGGCGGCCACACCCTGCTGCTCGAGGTGAGCCGGTGGCTCCCGCTCGGCGAGCGCCGCGTGCTGGCCGCCTTCCTGGTGAAGGACGTCGGGTACTACGCCGCCCTCCTCCTCGTCCCCGTGACGGTCGGGTTCGTCCCGGCCGTGGTCGCCGGGGCGCTTCCCCCGGCCGCGCTCCCGCTGCTCCTCGCCGCCCTCGTGGGCACGTTCGCGACCGGCATCGGCTGCACGCTCCTCGGCATCGCCGCGAGCGCACAGGGCCAGTCGGGGAGGGCCCTCGTCGCGGCGACCGTCGCCGGGGTCGGGCTCGGCTGGTGGCGCGGCGTCGACCCGCTCGCCCTCGGGCCGTACGCGCTCTACGCCCGCGCTGGCGACCCGGTGGCCGTCGCGGTCGGGGCGGGCGTCGCCATCGCCGTGCCGGCCGCGGGCGTGCTCGCGTTCGACCCCTCGTTCGAGCGGCCCGCGCGGAGCGTGACCGACCGGTTCGGCGCGCTCCAGGACCGGCTGTCGGCGACGCCGCTCGGCGACGCCGACGGCCTGGTGACGAAGAGCCTGCTGGACGTGGCGCGCAGCGACGGCGGGCTGTGGAAGGTGGCCTTCTCCGGCGCCGTGGTCTTCGCCGTGTCGGCGTTCCTGGTGGAGACGGCAGCCCGTGTCACGGGCGTCCCGCCGTCGCCGGGCGTCACGTTCGGCGCGCTGCTCGGACTCACCGGGTTCACGACGTACAACTGGCTCACGCAGTTCGACGACCCGGCGCGCTACGCCGCGCTGCCGGTCGACACCGCCGCCCTCTTCGACGCGAAGCGCCGCGCGTTCGCCCTCCTCGGACCGCCGACCGCTCTCGGCTTCCTCGGGCTCGCGGCGGGTCTCTACCGGGCGACGGGGCTCGACCTCGCCGTCGGGGCGGCGCTCGCGGTGGGACTTGCCGCGTACCTCTTCGGGCTCACCGTCGCTCTCGCGGGGCTCCAGCCGGGCGAGTTCCTCTTCGACGCGGTGCGCTACGCGGCCTTCACCGCCGGCGTCGCGGTGATCTACGTGCCCGTGCTGGTCGTCGGGCTGGCGGTCGACCCCGTCACGCCGGCGCTGTACGGCGCGCTCGGCGCCACGGCGCTCGCGGCGGCCGTCGCCGGCCACTGGCTGTACCACCGATCCGTGCCGCGGTGGGCCCGGCGCTACCGGACGGCGTAACCGTGCCGTCGGGCCCGCAGCCGGTCCCGGACCGCGGGGTTATTGGGCGGGCGGTCGACGGGCCGGTATGCCAACGCCGAAGGCGGAGTTCGACGCCGTGTACCCGTGTGACTTCTACGAGCCGGCGGAGCTGCTGGAGCCCGGACAGCTGTACACGGTCTACGAGATCGCACGCCTCCTGCAGGACCTGGACCCGGACGCCGAGCTCGACGCCGAGACCGAGGAGATACTGCTCGACTGGACCATCCCGTGGGTCGTGTTCAACGCGGACGACCTCGTGGTGGCCGAACCACGCGAGGAGGGGGAGCCGGGCTACTACGGCCTGGCCGAGTGACGGTCCGGACCTGGGCCTCGCCGAGTGACGGAGCCGCCCGCCACGGGAGAGCAACCCTTATCACCGGTTCGGCCGACGTCTCCGATATGGACGACGTTTTCGTCGGCAGCGTCATGTCGACAGCGCTGCAGACGGTCACTCCCGACACCCTCGTGGAGGACGCCGCCGGACAGATGCTCGACCACGACATCGGCTCCGTCGTCGTGGTCGACGAGTCGGGCGGGCCCGTCGGCATCCTCACGAGCACGGACTTCGTGCGCATCGTGGCCGAGCGCCAGCCGAAGGACCAGACGCCGGTCGAGCGCTACATGAGCACGGGGCTGGTGACGGCGACGGCCCAGGACACCGTCGAAGCGGTCGCCGACCGGATGCTCGAGCACGGCGTTCACCACATCCCGGTCGTCGACGACGGGGACCTCATCGGCATCCTCTCCTCGACGGACATGGCCTCCTACCTCGCCCACGACCGCCGGCCCTGAATACCCGGCAGCCCCGGGCACGTCGCCGGCCGACGCCACCGCCGCCACCCAGGATCGCCGGGTCGGGAGCATTTTTGTGGCGGGCCGTCGTGGAGCGTACAACGGCCGTCCCGGTCGCGCCCCACCATGGACGAGTACCAGGCACTCATCGCGGACGTGCTCCGCGACGGCACCTACCGGCAGAGCCGCACCGGCGTGGACACGGTCTCCACGTTCTCGCATCACTACACGGTCGATCTCGCCGAGGGGTACCCGCTGCTCACCACGAAGGAGATGGACACCTTCCGCTGGGAGAGCATGCTCCGCGAGGTGGAGTGGTACCTCTCGGGCGAGCACCACGTGCGGACCCTTGCGGAGCACACCGGTATCTGGGACGCGTGGGCCGACGACGAGGGCAACCTCCCCACCGCGTACGGCCGCTTCTGGCGGCGGTTCCCGGTCCCGGCGCGCGACGCGGCCCTCGACGGGGAGTGGTGGCCCCGCGTCGACGCGGACTGGATCGACTGGGCCGCGGACCACTACGACGCGAGCCCGGACGCCATCCGCGCTGCGCTGGACCGCTGGGTCGCCGACGAGGCCGCCGGCGAGGGCGTCGCCCCCGCCGACGAGACCGCCGGGACAACCTTCGACCAGTTGCGGTACGTCGTCGACACGCTCCGCGGCGACAACCCGATGCGGCCCCCCGAGAGCCGGCGACTCGTGGTCAGCGCGTGGCACCCGGCGAACGCCGACGTGAGCCGGCTGCCGCCATGTCACTACACCTTCGTCTTCTCCGCGCGCGGTGACCGGCTCGACTGCCACCTCACCCAGCGCTCGGGCGACGTCGCGCTCGGCGTGCCGTTCAACGTCGCGGCGTACGCCCTGCTCCAGACGTACGTCGCGCGGCTGACCGGGTACGAGCCGGGCACCTTCTCCCACCAGCTCGTCGACGCGCACGTCTACGCCGGCCGGGGCGAGCGCGGGGCGTGGTACGCCGACAACCTCGAGGAGCTCCAGCGCCGGCTCGCGAACGTCGAGGTGCGCGACGGCTACCGCGACGTGCGACGGTGGCTCCTCGACCGCGCACCACCCGACGAGGCCGCCGAGGACCCCGCGAACCACCAGTACGGGTACGACCACGTGCCGGGGCTGCTCGAACAGCTCGCGCGGGAGCCCCTCGACGCCCCGACGCTCTCGGTCGAGCCCCGACCGCTCGACGAGTTCGGCTACGACGACGTCGCGCTCGCCGACTACGAGAGCCACGGTGGTCTCGGGTTCGCGGTCGCAGAGTGAGCGTGCCGGAGATCGTCATCGTCGTCGCGGTCGCCGCGAACGGCGTCATCGGTCGGGACGGCGAGCTCCCGTGGCACCGCCCGGCCGACCTCGCGCACTTCAAGCGGCTGACGACCGGCCACCCCGTCGTCATGGGACGGCGCACGTACGAGTCCATCGTGGCGCGGCTCGGCCACCCGCTCCCGGACCGGGTGAGCGTCGTGCTCAGTCACCGGGACCTCGATCTCCCCGAGGGCGCCGTCCAGGCCCGATCCGTCGAGGAGGCGGTGGCGGTGGCGGCGTCCGCGGGCGAGCGCCGGACGGGGATCGACGCGAGCACGGTGTACGTCGCCGGCGGGGCGTCGGTGTACGAGCAGTTCCTCCCGCTCGCCGACCGCATGGAGCGGACCGAACTCGCGGCGGCCCACGAGGGGGACACGACCTTCCCCGCGTGGGACCGGTCGGCGTGGCGGGTAGTCGGGCGGGACGAGCGGGACGGACTGGCGTTCGTGTCCTACGAGCGGATCGATGCGGACGCGAACGGCTGAGCACCGCCGCCGGACCGCCGGGGCGGCGCCCGATCGCGGACGGCCCGGATCGAGTCAGTCCCCGGCGTCGACCGCGGCGAGCCGTTCGTACGCCGACGCCGAGAGCGAGAGGTACGCCGCGGCGACGTTCTCCTCGAGGTGGTCGAGGCTCGACGTTCCCGGAATCGGACAGACGACGGGCGAGTGCTCGAGGAGCCACGCGAGCGCGACCTGCGACGGCGTGGCGTCGTGGTCGTCGGCGACCGCCGCGAGGGCGTCTGCGGCGTCGCCGAAGTCGCCCCCGGCGATGGGGGCCCACGGGACGAATGCGAGGTCGCGCTCCTCGCACGCGGCGAGCACGTCCTCGTGCCGCCGGTCGACGACGCTGTAGCGGTTCTGCACGGAGACGACCTCCGCGACCTCGCTCGCGCGGTCGAGCTGGTCGACGTCGACGTTGCTGAGACCGACGTTCGCGATCAGCCCGCGGTCCCGCATTTCCGCGAGCTCGGCCACCGAGTCCTCGATGGGGACGTCGGGGTCCGGGCGGTGGAGCTGGAGCAGGTCGATGGTCTCGACGCCGAGGCGGTCGCGACTCGAGAGGACCGCGTCGTGGAGGTACGCCGGGTCGCCACACCGCACCCAGTCGCCGTCGACGTGTCGGAGCAGCCCCGCCTTGGTCGCGACGGTGAGGTCCTCGGGGTACGGGTGGAGCGCCTCGCGGATCAGCCGCTCGTCGACGCCGGGGCCGTACGCGTCGGCGGTGTCGACGAAGTCGACCCCCAGCTCGACGGCACGCTGGAGCACCGCGCGGGCGGCCGCCTCGTCCGCGGGCGGCCCGATGATGCCCGATCCGCAGAGGCGCATCGCGCCGAAACCGAGGCGGGTGACGGTCAGGTCGCCGATCTCGCAGGTGTCCGGAGCCATGCACCGACCGGAGGCGGGACGGGGTTAGTCGTTGTGCCACCCGACGGGGTTGCCGGGATCGGGGGCGAGCCCGCATCGTGGCGTGTCGGCGCCGGCGCGTGCACTATCCGTCGAAGATCTCGGCGAAGAGGCGGTCGAGGCCCTTCCGGACGTGCTGCTGGAAGGTCGGGCCGGAGATGTCGAGCTGGGCGGCGACCTCCTCTCCGGTCTGTCCCCGGGGCCACTCGAAGTACCCGGCGAGGTACGCCGTCTTGAGGACCTCGAGCTGTCGGTCGGTGAGCACGTCCTCGATGCCGACGGTAACCTCGGGAGCGCCACCGACCGTCTCGCGGCGGACGAGCGAGAGACCGGCGACCGCCGACTCGGCCGCGTCGACGAACTCCCGGACGTCCGACGCCGCCGGGACCTGGACGGTCACGCGCCCGCCGTCGGGCCCGACCTCGAGCGCCGCGACCGCGGCCCCGCGCTCGGCGAAGACGTCGGGGAGGGCGAGGTCGGCGACGAGTTCGACGATGGCCCGGCCGGGGTCGCTCCGGACGACGCCCGCGGAGCGGACCCCGGGGCAATCGCCCGCGGCCGCGACGACGTCGTCGGGGTCGGCGTCAGCCGTCGAGGCGAACACGCGCCAGTCGCCGTCGGCGCGCGCGACGAGGTCCTCGACCGAGAGCGTCGCGCCGACCGCACCGGCGAGGGCGAACAGGGGCCCCGACCCGTCCTCGACGCGGAACTCGAGCTCCGTCGTCCGGTCGGCGACCAGCGCCTCCTGTGCGGTCACGGCGTGGAGGGCGTTCGCGGCCCCGTCGGCCAGCTCCGAGAGGACCGCGACCTCCTCTTCGTCGAACGCCTCGGGGCGGTCGGCGTACACCTCCAGGACGCCGAAGCGCCGGTCGCGGTGGGCGAGCGGGAGCGCGACCACGCTGTGGAGCTGTCGGGACAGGGCGGCGTCACGGACGGGCTGGACGGCAGGGGACCGGAGGACGTCGTTCACCACCACGGGCTCGTCGCGCTCCACGGCCCGCTCGGGCAGCGACGCGGGCGCGTCGTCGTCAGCGACCTGGTCGGCGACGGCCTCGACGAGGCTGTAACCGTCACCGTGGACCGAACGGACCGCGAGTTCGTCCTCCGTCGGTTCGCCGATCCACGCGAGCGCGTAGTGGTCGACGTCGGCGAGCTGCTCCGTGACCGCCTCCCGGACCGCCAGGCGGCTGTCGGCGTCGACGAGCGCGGCGTTGATGGAGCGGATGGTGGCGTTGAGGCGGTTGAGGCGCTCGAGGCGCTCGTTCTGTCGCTCGAGGGTGCGCTCCTGTTCGCGAAGCGTCGCCAGGCGGTCGGTCCGTTCGAGGGCGCTGGCGGTGCTCGCCGCCAGGAGTTCGAGGTACTCGACGGTGGCGTCGTCCGGCGGCGCCTCGCTCTCGACGACGATGGCGCCCGACTGGGCCACGGGGACGACGACGGCGTGTTCGACAGGTGTCGGGGCGGGACACACGCCGAGGGGTTCGTCGGCGACGCGAGTGGTCGAGGTGTGGAGGAACGCCTGCCAGACGGGGCTCTCGCCCGCCCCGACCGTTTCCAGGTCCCCACAGCGGCTCTGGAAGTCGGGAGTCGCGGCGGTGCAGTCCAGGCGGCCCGTCTCCGGCGCGAGCACGAACACGCCGACGCTCGCCGTCCCGACGAGGTCGCCGGCCGCGTCGCGCGCGACTTCGGCGACCGCCTCGCGAGTGGTCGCCTCGATGAGGGTGCGCGTGCGCGCCAGGAGCGTCGAGAGCATCTCCGCGCGCCGGCCGAGGAGCGCCTCGCGCTCCTGTCGCCCCAGCGCCGCCGTGGCGTTGGCGGCGAGCACGTCGACCAGCGTCCGATCCCGGTCGGTGAACGGGCGGTCCTCGGTCCGACCGACGACGAGCACGCCGGCGTCGCCGACGGGGACGAGCAGCGCGCGCTCGATGGGACCCCGGTCCCGCTCGTCGCCCACGCCGGCCACGTCCTCCACGACCGCCGGCTCCCCGGTCCGGTGGACGACCGGCACGGGGAGCGATGCGTCGACGTCGTAGGGGTCGACCGCGCCCAGCAGCGCGCGGGCGCCGGCGGAGACCCCGGCTGGCACGAGGCGGTCGCCCTCCACGAGGAAGACCAGGCTGGCCGGGTTCGACACGATGTGGGCCGTGGCGCTGGCCACGAGCTCGGCGATGGCCGCCCGGTCCTCGGCGTCGAGCAGCGACCGCGTCGTGCGGTGGAGCGTCTCCAGCGTGCGCTCGTAGTCGAGGCGATCCGAGACGTCCCGGCCGATGGCACAGACGCCGAAGACGCGGTCGTCGGTCGCGATGGGGACCACCGTGAACTCGTACGGCGAGCCGTCGAGTGGCACCTCGATGGTGACCGTCTCGCCGGCGCACACCCGCTCGAACGCCGGGCCGACCCCCTCGCCGTCGGGGACGAGGTCGAAGACGGTCACCGAGGGGTCGCCGTCGTACCCGGTCACACTCGCCGCGGCCTCGTTCCAGTAGACGGGGTGGCCGAGCGTGTCGGTGACGACGACCACGTCGGGAATCTCCCCGAGGGCGACCGAGAGCGGACCCAGCTCCTCGCGGATGGCCGCGCGGTGGCGCGCGGTCCGGAGCGCGTCGGTGACCGCGTCGACGAGCCGCGCCGCGCCGGCGCGGTCGAGGTCCTTCGTGACGTAGCGCGTCACGCCCGCGTTGATCGCCTCGCTCGCGACCGCCTCGCTCCCGTGGCCCGTGAAGAGCACGAAGGGGACCTCCGGGTCGACCTCCCGGACCGCCCGGAGCAGGTCCACGCCGGTCATCTCCGGCATCTGGTAGTCGCTGACGACGCAGTCCACCGGCTCCGCGCGGAAGCGCTCGAGTGCCGCCGTCGGGTCGGTCGTCGTCTCCACCGCGAACTCGTGGTCCGACCGGTCGAGCCACTCGCGCAGCAGGCCGAGCACCTCCGGGTCGTCGTCGACGACCAGCAGGTGGTCGGTCCGACCGTTCGCCATGGGCCTGCAACCCGGGGCGCCACCAAAGGCCTAGTGCTACCTGTCAGAGGTTTCGGGGTCGAACCGGTAGGTCACGTCGCCGTCGAGGACGGCGTACGCCCCCGCTTCCCGGTCGTGAACCACGCGCTTCCCCGCGTCGATGCCCACGTCCACCAGGTCGGCGAGGCTGTCGACGGCGACGACGCGACCCGCGTCGGGCGGCAGTCGGCCGGCACTGATCCACTCCGCGAAGCGCGCGTGGTGGGCGGCCGTGCGGGCGGCGTCGGTCGAGCCGAATCGGCCGGCGAGGCGGACGACGCCCAGGAGGAGCCCCGCGAGGACGACGAGTCCCCCGAGACCGGCCACGTGCCGGGGGGTGACGCCGGACTCCCGGGGGACGGTCACCGTGCGGGTGCGGGTCTCGCGGTGGGTCTCCGAGAGCGACTCCACGTCCAGGGCGTAGGACGTCGGCCCCACCGTGAGCGGGTAGGTCGCGGCGAGGGTGCCGGACTCGCCGGTGCCTGACTCGGGGGTGCCGGACGCGCCGGCGTCGGGGCGCTCCGGGAGGGAGTACGCGACCTCCACCCGGAGGGCCGCCGTGACGGTGGCGGCGTCGCCGAACGCCTTGCGGTACGACCGGAGGCGCTCGCGGACCAGGGACACGTCGACGCGCGTCTCGGTGGTGACGTTCGCGTCCGACGCGGTCCGGACCGTCGGAACCGACGCGGTCCGCCGCCAGAACTCCTCGCCGCCGGTCGTCGCGGCGGACACGACCGCGACCCGGTGGGTGGCCGTGGCGGCCGACGAGGGGAGCGCCGTCTCGAGCGTGAGGGTGGCGTTCGGACTCGCGTCGAGGAGGTACACCGGCTGGTCGGTCAGCACGGTGCCCGGCTCGTAGACGGCGCTGTCGTTGGTCACCGTCGCCGACACGGAGGGGGTCGTCTCCACGGTCCGCTCCGACACGGTGTCTGTCACCTGCGTCGTCGCCGGATTCGTCGCCATCGCGCCGGCGACGCCCAGGACGGCGAGGCCGACGACCACGAGCAGGACGGCGACCGCACCGCCGCGCCTGGCCAGCAGGTAGCGGAGGCGGGCGCCGCTCACGCCGTCTCACCCTCGATGGGGATGGCCCGGTCGGGGGCCTCCGTGCTGAGCCCCGACGCGCTCGCCGAGACGGCGACGTACATCGTCGTGTTCGCGAGCGAACTGTCGTCGGGGACGGCGAGGTCGACGCGCTGGTTCGCCCCCACGCCCAGTGCGAAGGACGTGCTGTTGCCGACGTTCGTCCCGTCGAGCACGAGGTCGCCACGGTGGGCGGTGTCGTCGCGGAGTCGTACCGTCACCGTCGCGTCGCGACCGAGGTTGTTGGTCACGGTCACGAGGCGCTCCGTCGCGTTCACGTGGACGTCGGCCGCGAGGTCGAGCGCGAGCGTCGCGTTGGGGTCGCTGGCGACGTCGACGGACGTGCCGCGGTCGGCGTTCCCGACCGTGAAGGCGCCCGCTCCGCCGTCCCACGCGCCGGCGAGCGCGAGGAGGCAGACGGCGGCGGCGAGCACGAGCGTCGGCGTGTCCCGGCGGCCCCGGGAGCGCCGTCTCATCGGGCACCCCCATCCAAGAGGCGCCGCCAGCGCGAACGGGGCGGGCGGATCGGGGTCCGCGGATCGGCGAACAGCGCGAACGCGGCCGCGAGCGACCCCACGACGAGTCCGGCGGTCACCCCGCCCGCGAGCAGCGGGTGGCGGTCGTGGAGCGCCGCGAGCGTCGGACGGGGCAGCACGGCCGGGTACCGGGACACGCGCAGCGAGACGTCGACGGGACCCCTGCTCGCCGGCGGCGGGAGCCGTCCCGTCACCGCGAGGCCGCTGGCGTTGCGGTCCACCTGCCGAACCGCGAACCCCGACGCGCCCACCACCCGACGAGTGAAGGGGACGTCGGCCACGGAGACGGCGTACGAGAGGTTCTGCGGGTCGCCGACGCGCACCACGGAGGGGTCACTCGACCCCTCGGCGGTGGCGACGAGCGTCTCGGCGTGCGCGGCGCCGCCGTAGGCGAGCACGAGTGCGATGGTTACGGCGGCGAGCGCGAGGGCGGGCGCGACCACGTCGGAAAGACGGGTCACGGTCCGCTCGCGGTCGCCGGCGCCACCGCGCCCCGAGAGCGCGAGGCCCCCGAGGGCGAGGAGTGCGACGCCGAGTGCGTGTGCGCGCAGGAGGCGCACGGCGGTGCCGAGGTGTGGCACGGTCAGCGGGGATCCCCCGACCGTGACGACGGTGCCGACGATCGCCGACCGCGGGACGGGCGGCGAGCCCGTCGCCTGGTCGGTCCGGTCGTTGGCGTCGCCCCGCGTCACGAACCCGCCGTCGGTCCGCCCGACGACGCGGTGGGTGACGTAGGAACCGCGCTCCGCACTGCGGTAGGTGACGACGTCGCCGACCGCCACGTCACCGGGACCCCAGACGAGGTAGCCGTCGCCCTGCTGGATCGTCGGGGCCATGCTGTCCGAGTAGACGTAGGAGAGGTGGAGCGGCGCCTGGGCCGGCGCGAGGGCCAGCACGGCGACGAGCAACAGGAGGGCGACGCTCCATCGCATCACTTACGCGCTGACCTTCAGCGTGCCGGAGAGGTCGGCCGAGGTGGTGAGCCCGGTCGTGTCGATCGAGATGACCGCCGTGTACGTGGCACCGGAGGCCGCGCCGGTGATGGTCGCGGACGTGGTCTCGTCGGTCACCGTCGCGACGGAGGTCCCGGTCGAGTCGTAGAACGTGAACTCGATGTTCACCGTGCCGTCACCGGCCGCACCGGTCGTCCCGGTGTACTCGATGGTGAGGTCCCGCGCCGTGGGGCCGTTGTTCGTGAGGTTGAACGCCATCTTGTTCAGGGGGTCGGCGGTGTCGCCGAGCGTGAACGTGGCGTCCGTGATGACACCGGAGGCACCGCCCGCGGTGAAGTCGATGGACAGCTGACCGCTCGAGTCGAGAGTCACCAGGTCGCCGGAGGTCCCGTCGGAGAGCCCGATGAGACCGACGTCGTCCGAGACGACGTTGACGCTGGTCGACCGCGAGACGCTACCGGTGGTGTACGCACTCGCGCCGATGACGGCCCCGATGGCCAGCACCGCGACGAAGAGTACGACGATAGTCTTGCGCATTGCATCCGTGCAGAGGACTGGACGAGGGATGGCCGAACTGCATAGGTACGTACCCCCGACGGAGGGGTCGACCTGCTCACATAGGCGATCTGCATCTTTCCACATCCAGATTTGTATAAATATCCGACAGGAACGACACGCGGTGACACACCGCAACCCCCCGGCCGGCGCGCGCTGTGGTGTCGGGCCAACGAGACATGCGCCCGGAGCGGCGACGGGGCCCGGGTTCGCCGGCGGTGTGACCACCAGAAGGCTCATACGGGGCGGGGGAATGCGTCACTCCATGGGCCAGATCGAGATCGACATCCCGGAGGACCTCTACACGCGGTTCGAGCACCTCGCGGAGGAGGAGTTCATCACGCAGGAGGAGGCCGTCGAGGAGCTGCTCGCGCGCGGACTCGACGCGTACACGTTCGAGGCCGAGGTCGACGAGGGGACCGACATCGCCGAGGAGTTCGCCGGGGACATGTGGGACACCGCCGACACCCCGACCGAGGAAGACGACGACTTCAACTTCTGAGCCGCGGGAGCGAATCGCACGCCGTCGCCGAAACAAAACCGTTAAGCGCGAAACCGCGATACCACAGAGTGGACGCGCTCCGATAGTGTAGTCCGGCCAATCATATTGCCCTCTCGAGGCA